>NZ_JBHLWA010000001.1:0-144924 GCF_042433085.1 Gallibacterium melopsittaci | reverse complement strand
TAGCCACAATTTTGTCCACTTGGCATAGTTTTTGACACATCAGCAACAATTTTGTCTACTATGCCATAAGAAAGTAATCACGTCATTGAATACAAAATGTTCCCTGCCGCATAGGCAGCTTAGAAAGATGTCCGATTCAGGCATTTCACCGAATTGTTTGTTCACTGCCGCATAGGCAGCTTAGAAATACTACAAATTTAGTTTTAGAGTAATATCTTGCATTACTGCCGCATAGGCAGCTTAGAAAAATAGGGATTTCCTTTTCTTCTGGTTCTTGTTCATTACTGCCGCATAGGCAGCTTAGAAAGGATTATTGGACATCTACGACTAACAGGTAACGTTCCCTGCCGCATAGGCAGCTTAGAAATGATGAAGAAAAAGACAATTATTGGCATATTTTGTTCCCTGCCTGCCGCATAGGCAGCAACTTAAAAATTAATAAAAAACTTCATCTCGTAAAAAAGATGAAGTTTTTTATTATAGCAATACTGAATTTTAATGACGTTTATGTACCATCAACCACCAAATAATCACTGCAAAAAAGACACTTGGTGCTAACGCGCCAATAATTGGTGGAATATTATAAACAAGACTTAATGGACCAAAAACCTCATCTAATACATAAAAAGTAAAACCACAACAGATCCCTGTCACAACACGTACGCCTGGCGTTACACTGCGTAATGGGCCAAAAATAAAAGATAACGCTAATAGCATCATCACACTAATTGAAATTGGTTGTAAGATTTTACGCCAATATGTTAATTCAAACGTTTTTGTATCCTGCCCTGTATTTTTTAGAAATTGAATATACTCCGATAAACCACTAATAGATAACATACTCGGTCGTAAGGACACTATTCCTAACTTATCTGGCGTAATGCTTGTCTTCCATGGCAGGTTTAAATAGTTTTTATTAGTAACCTTATCTTCATCTAAAATAGATTCAGATAGTTGATTAAAATGCCACTCATTATTTTTATATACGGCTCGATTAGCTTGACTAAGTTTCTTTAAATTACGTTCTTGATCAAATTGATAAATATAGATGCCTTCCAACTCATTCTCTTTTGGTACATTTTGAATATAAACAAAACTATTCCCATCTTTTGCCCAAATTGAACCTTTAACTGAAAGTAACGAACCACCTGTTAATGATTTATATCGCATCTCACGGGCAAATTGTTCGGTTTGCGGTATCCCCCATTCACCTAATGCCATATTCAATACAATCAATGGAATCGCTGTTTTCATCACTGCCATCCCAATTTGAAAACGTGAAAATCCTGATGCTTGCATTACGACTAATTCACTATTTGATGCTAATGACCCTAAACCAATCAATGCACCAAGTAATGCTGCCATTGGGAAAAAAGTTTCTATATCTTTCGGAATTGTTAATAAGGTATAAGCAATAGCCTTTAACGTATCATAATTCCCTTCTCCAATAGCTCGAAATTGCTCCACAAATTTAATAATTGCAGATAAGCCAACCAATAAGAATAAGGTAACAAAAATGGTGGCCAAAATCGTTTTACCGATATAACGATCTAAAGCATTAAACATACTAACCTCTTGCTACTTTACGTTTAAATGGTTGCACAAGTTTCGATCTAACAGATGGTAGATTTAGCATTATTCCTAATCCTAAAAATGCAACATTAACAACAATCATCCAATAATGCGCAGCTAATTTGCCATTAATTCCAGCTGTTTTTAATGAACTTTGTAATAAGAAATAAATTAAATAAAGTAATAATGCTGGTAAGATTTTGGCAAATCTTCCCTGACGAGGATTCACTTTACTTAAAGGAATAGCAATTAACATCATTAACGGCACAGCCAAAAATAGCGTAATTCGCCACAATATTTCTGCTTTTGCTTTCACTGATGAGTCTGCCAATAGTGTATAACTATCCTGCATATCTAAGTCAGATTCATCGCTTTGTGCTTGGTTAAATGTAAGAAATGCTAAATAATCAGTAAAATGGGTAATACGAAACTCTGGTAAGGTTGCACTCCCTTCAAAACGTTCGCCATTTTTAAGTGATAGAATTTGTCCTCCATCTGCTGCAGATGTAAATTTTCCTTGTTCTGCTACCACAACAGAAGGTTTAACTTTACCAATTTGCTTAGTTTGAAATAAATAAATATCCGAGAGATCCTCACCTTTAACTTTCTCCACAAATAAAACAAAATCACCTTTACTGGAAGAAATAAACTGTCCTGGTGTAATGGCAGAAGCACTCGGGTTAGCTTTAGCATTTTCAACAACTTCTACTTGTTTTTTTAACGCCCAAGGTGTCAGGTAAAGTGAGTTATATGCTGCAATACCTGCTGTAATGACAGAAAGTAATAGCCCTACTTTAATCAACGCATTTGGACCAATACCACATGCCTGCATTACGGTAATTTCACTCTCACTATATAAACGCCCTAAAGTTAAGAGTAATGCTAAGAATAGACTTAATGGCAACATTAACTGTGCCATCGTTGGCATTCCCAATCCTAATAAGGGCAAAATGACATCAACTGGAACATTACCATTCACGGCAGAACCGAGAACACGAACTAATTGTTGGGCTAAAAAAATGATGAGTAAAATGAATAAAATAGCCAGTTGGCTCTTTAATACTTCTCTAATTAGATATTTAGTTAAAATCACGTCGTTTGGCCTATGTTTTCTCTCTATTTTTACTTGATTTTTTTACAAAAAACGATACTTTAAAAGACCATTTTGTTTTGATTCCGCTGTTTTGTTTTTCCCCAAAACATTTTTTACAGCGGCATATAATACCTTGTTTCAATGCCTAACAACAATAGAAATCATAATTAAGGATGTGAATATGGAATTTAGCGTCAAAAATGGCAGTATTGAAAAACAACGTACTGCTTGTTTAGTCGTTGGTGTATTTGAACCTCGTCGTCTTTCTAGCTCCGCAGAACAGCTTGATAGTATCAGTGAAGGATATATCAGTACATTATTACGTCGAGGCGATATTGAAGGTAAAGTTGGTCAAACACTATTACTGCATCATGTGCCTAATATTTCTGCTGATCGTATTCTGCTTGTTGGTTGCGGTAAAGAAAGAGAATTAAATGATCGTCAATATAAACAAATCATTCAGCAAACCGTTAAAGTATTAAATGATACAGGTTCAATGGAAGCGGTTTGTTATCTTACAGGGTTACATATTAAAGGTCGTAATACTTATTGGAATGTGCGTTTTGCAGTCGAAGCTGCACAAGAAACATTGTATAGCTTTAATGACTTTAAGAGTATTAAACCTGAAACACGTCGTGAATTACGTAAAATTGTGTTTAATGTTCCTTCTCGTCGTGAATTGCCATTAGCAGAAAGTGCTATTCAACATGCTGTGGCGATTAGTGCGGGAATTAAAGTAACTAAAGATCTTGCTAATACTCCTCCTAACGTTTGTACGCCTCGTTATCTTGCTGATAAAGCCATTGAATTAGCACAAGACTATAAAACGATTCAAAGTCATGTTGTTGATGAACAACAAATGGCTAAATTAGGCATGAAATCTTATCTAGCTGTTTCTCAGGGTGCAAAAAATGAAGCCTTTATGTCCATCATTGAATTTAGAAATAACCCTGATCCACAAGCTAAACCAATTGTTTTAGTCGGTAAGGGATTAACCTTTGATTCTGGTGGTATTTCCATTAAACCTGCCGCTGGTATGGATGAAATGAAATATGATATGTGTGGTGCTGCTACGGTATATGGAGTAATGAAAGCAGTTGCTGAATTAAATTTACCACTAAATATCATTGGTGTATTAGCAGGTTGTGAAAATCTTCCTGGTGGTAATGCCTATCGTCCAGGTGATATTTTGACTACTATGTCTGGCTTAACAGTAGAAGTATTAAATACTGACGCTGAAGGACGTTTAGTTTTATGTGATGCGTTGACTTATGTCGAACGTTTTGATCCTGATACTGTTATTGATATTGCTACATTAACAGGTGCTTGTGTTGTTGCTTTAGGCAGTGTTAATAGTGGCTTCTTTTCACCAGTTAATACCTTAGCAAATGAGTTACAAAGTGCTGCAGATCTTTCAACTGATAAGGCATGGCGTTTGCCAATGAATGAAGAATATAATGAGCTGTTGAAGTCAAACTTTGCTGATTTAGCTAATGTTGGTGGACGTTGGGGTGGTGCAATTACTGCTGCCTGTTTCTTAGCCAACTTCACCAAAAAATATAATTGGGCACATTTAGATATTGCAGGAACAGCTTGGCAACAAGGTGCAAATAAAGGTGCAACAGGTCGTCCAGTTTCGCTTTTAGTCCAATTCTTGTTAAATCGTGCCAATATTAAATTTGAGTAATCTAAAAAGGGAAAGTGACTACAACACTTTCCCTTCACTTTTTCTACTGAAAACTTTTCTCTACTACAATACCCACAGATTTTGCTTGTGCTACTGCATCAGGTTTACGCAATTTTAAGCGAATATGTTTAATCTGGAAGTGTTGATGTAATTGCTCGATCACTTCGTAGGCAACACGCTCAATAAGCAAAAATGCCCGTTTTTCAACATAATTTAGAATAAATTCGCTCACCTCAGCATAATTTAAGCAAAATTGGACATCGTCCGTTTTTGCTGCTTGCTCACTATCCCATGCCATTTCAACATCAAAGATCAGTTTTTGCTTAATTTTTTGTTCCCAATCATAAACACCAATCTGCGTAAATGCCGTTAATTCTTCGATAAAAATATATTCTTGTGATGACATTGTGTTTTTTCCTTATTCATAACAAATTCAGGTGCGTATATTACCAATTTTGCTACAATAGGCGGAAGCCAAAATGCGTAAAAAGGAAAATGAAATGAGTCTATTTGCTATTTGTTATATGTTACTCGCCTACCTAATTGGTTCTATTTCTAGTGCAATTATTCTCTGTAAACTTTTCCAACTTCCTGATCCTCGTGAAAATGGTTCCCATAATCCTGGTGCAACTAATGTATTGCGTATTGGTGGACGTATTCCAGCACTATTCGTCCTAGTGTTTGATATTTTAAAAGGTATGTTACCTGTTTGGCTTGGTTACTATTTACACTTAACCCAGTTTGAATTAGGTATGGTAGCGTTAGGTGCTTGTCTAGGGCATATTTTTCCAATCTATTACAGATTTCGTGGCGGTAAAGGCGTGGCAACTGCTTTTGGTGCGATTGCCCCTATCGGTTGGTCAGTTGCTGGGTTTATGTTAGGTATTTGGTTATTTGTGTTTTTATTGACAGGCTATTCTTCATTAAGTGCTGTTATTGCAGCTTTAACAATTCCTTTCTATGTTTGGTGGTTTAGACCTGAGTTTACTTTCCCAACTGCACTTGTTTGCTGCCTTCTTGTCTATCGCCACCACAATAATATTCAACGTTTATGGCGTGGACAAGAAGACAAAATGTGGGATAAGTTAAAAAAGAAAACACCAAACTCCCGCAAATCTTAATTATCGCAACATAAATTTAATAGGAATTTTTTGTTCCGCGGATAAACCTATTGGTCGTTGCCCAACACTTTTTGCTTGAGATACTGCATTTAACGCTAATTGATCTAACTCATCATAACCAGAAGAACGATGTAATCGCACATTCTGGATCGAGCCATCATTCATCAAACTAAATTCAACAACGACTGTACCTTGACGACGTAACATTCTCGCTCGTTGGGAATAACGTTTATGTTTCTCTATTTCTCGGCGTAGTGCAGAACGATAAGCAGCTAATTCATCACTACTCGCACCTACACCTTGCAAATTTTGCTGGGTAGTCGTTACTGGTGCACCTTGTGCTTTAGATTGAATTTGTGGTTGAGGTTTTCGCTGATGTTCCCGTTTAATATGTTCACGTTTGTGATGTTTTTTCTTTTCCACTTTTTTAGGCGGATCTACCTCTTTTTTTTCAATAGCCTTTTTTGTAGTGGGATCAGGAATTATCTCTTTTTTCGGCTCTGGTTTTGGTTCAGGTTCTTCTTTAATTGGCTCTGGTTCCTCTTGTGGTTCAATAATTTTCTCTATGTTCTCCTCAATTTTTTCTTCTGGTAACACATTAGCAGTTAATAATTCCATTGAAATTGTCGGAGAAAGTTCTCCACTTACACTATTTGCTGTCTGATCACGATCCAATGACCAAACAGCACCTGCAAATAATGTCCCATAAAGCATAGCTGCAACATAGAAAGCTGGCTTAGTATAATGCCCTGCCATTACTGCTCTCCTTTATCCTTTACTGTTACAATCGCTACATTTTTAATTTCATTTTTACCTAGCAAATCTGTAATCGTCACAAATTCTTGGAAAGTTGCTTCTGAATCAACTTTTAATGTTACCTTTTGTGTTTTATCCCAAGAAGAAACCTCTTTTTCCAAAGCTTCTTTATCGATCGGTTTATCATTAAAATATAACTGTCCATCTTTAGTGACAGTCAATAATTTAGCCAATTCATCAGACTTAAATGCAACAGTGCTACTTGCTTTGGGTACATTCACTTTAATCTTACCTTGCGAGATAAATGAAGCGGTAATTAAGACGATTGCTAACAACACCAACATAATATCAATGAAAGGGATAATATTAATTTCATCAAACTTTTTCATTGTTACTACTGCCTATGCTTGTTGATTTTCTTGCCAAGATTTCCATTGCAAACGTTTTACTTCAACTTTTCGTCCTAGACCGTTGTAAAACATCATAGATGGGATCGCAACTAAAATACCCACTGCAGTCGCTTTTAATGCTAATGATAGATGCAACATAATCGCACTGGCATCAATATCACCACCTGATTGCCCTAATTGATAAAAGGTTAATAAAATTCCAATAACAGTTCCTAATAATCCGACGTAAGGTGCATTTGCTCCCACTGAAGAGATAATGGTGAGATGACGAGTTAAATCAATTTCTAAATCGTGACGATTTTGGTACTTTTTAATATCAATTTTATTTAAAAAGAAAATTCGCTCAATGACCATCCAGACCATCACGAAACTCATTAACGCCAACAAACCTAAAATAATGTAATCAATATACTGCTCTAAAAAGTGAAATAAGCTATCCATTTTTCTTCCTTAAAAACAAAGAAATATAAGGTGCGACCACGCACACCTTATATTCATTACACACAGAGGATCAAATTAGAATTTATATGAAATGGTAAATTTATAATTACGACCCAGTTCATTATCTACTGAGCTATAATACTGCGTACTTTGATCTTTATAGACTTTGTTAAATACATTATCGATACCCGCAGTTAATTCTAAATCAGGTAACTGCGCTGGTGACCAAGTAACATAGAGATTACTAACTGAATAACTTTCTTTATTTACTAAAGATGTTGCACTACTACGTAAATCAATACCTCTTACCCAAATGGTATTCCATCCCATTTCAACTTGTGCATTAGGTACTTGGTAACTTAATCCTAAAGTATAACGATCTCCTGTGTCAGGAAATGCAGCATAATTATGGTTCTCAACTTGCTTACTTCTTGCTCTCGCATATGTAATATGTGCAGTAATATTATTAATACTATATTTTGCTGATGCTTCTACCCCTTGTAGCACAACCTTGCCTAAATTCGCATAAATACTGCCTCCACCATTAGGATTAGCAATAGATTGGCTGATATTATCGTAATGTGTATTGAAATATTTCGCTGTAAAAGTGAGTGCATCATCTGCAGCAAATAATTGATCTGTTACATAACTAAAACCAACTTCTTTATTATCACCTTTTGTCGCTTCTAAGCTCTTATCATAAGTTAATCGGTTTGTACCACGTAAAACTATTTCTCCAGCATCTGGTCCTTTAAACAATTCTGTATAATTAGCAAATACCATAAAATCATCAGTAAGTGCATATTTTAGGCCTAGTGCTTTAGATACTCGGCTAAAATTCTTATCAAAATCATCTGCTAATTTTGCTGTATAATAGTCATAGCGAATTCCTGGGATCACACTCAATGCCCCAAAAGAAATCTGATCTTCTAAATAAAGTGAAGTATTTGATAATTTTGCATCATCAACTGTCGAATCCAATTTTTGTGAAATAGTATGATAATACTCACCACCTACAGTAATTGTGTGATGAGTACTACCTAAATCCAATTCTGATTTATTAGAAAGTGTCCCGCCATAAGTTTTAACTTTAGCTTTATCTGCACCCATCGCCCCTGTTGTTGTATCAGTGGTATAAGCATTAGCTTTCACATTGATTAGAGGATTATCACTTGGAGAATACCCATAGCCTAAAGTATAAGTATTACGTTCAATCCCTGCGTAGGCTTTATCTGGGTTTGTTGGTGCATCGCCAATACATTGTGCCATATTAGCTCGGAAACAACTAAATGCACTATTAATATAATGTTCTGCAGAGGCCTTTATCCATTGATCATTACTAATATTATATTTTGCTTTAAGTAAATAATTTTGCAATTTGCCTTTATTTGCATTTTCAACACCTGCACCATCTTCATTATTTTCTTGATGGCGATAATTGAAATAACCTAATAAATCTAAATTTCCTGCTCGCCCATACAAAGTAGTGGTTGCCTGATTAGAATCACCATTTGAACCATAGCTCCATTTTACTTTAGCACCAAAATTTTCACCTTGTCTTAATAGATCTGCTGCATCCACTGTTTCAAAACGAATTGCACCACCTAATGAACCAGCTCCATTAATGATCGAATTAGATCCCACATCAATATCTACACGCTTGAGGATTTCAGGATCAATCCCATAATTTCCTGAATGGTGGAACGCATAACCATTTTGTCTTGCTCCATCAACAGTAATCGCCAGATATTCTTCGCTCACACCACGAATATTATAACGTTGTACAACAGAACGGGCTCCATTTACATTTACGCCAGGAATTCCTCGTAGTACATCTGCCATACTTGTAGCTTGGCGGACTTTAACTGTATTTCCTGCCTTCACATTTTCTTTTTGAGGTGAAAGATTATCACTCACCACCTCTATCGCATCTAAATTGTTTGTGTCATCTGCAACAGCCATACCGCTTACTAATGCGGCTAATGGTAATAAGACAAATGTTGTTTTTTTCATGATTAAATAGCTCCTTAGGTATGTTTTTTCTATCGCTTAAATTAATGAGAACCATTATCATTAAATAAAAATCTTTTTCAAGATATTTTTGAGAATTATTCTTATTAAAATTTAAAGATATACTACATACTATGGAACACAAAAAAGAAAAGGAGATTGTTAATAAACAATCTCCTTGAATGGGTAAGATCTGCTTGTGCAGCAGTAAAGAACCAATAAAAAATTTATTGTTTTCTAAGCTATCTATACGATAGAAAAACTGTTCTTTATAAAGGATTCCTCTATTAGAACAGACTGTTTATACTAATTAAAGAATTAATTACTTTCAATCCATTCTATTATTAGATATAATCCACAATAAATTTATTTTTTGACTTTTAAAAAGTTGATCTAAAGAAAAAAATATATATAATGTTGAACAAATAGAACACCATCGCCACCTAACTTAAGAGGTTATCTATGCTAAATAAACTCATTAACAATTATCTAAAATCTTTAGCAAGCAAAAAGATAGAAGATGAACGTAAAAAGTTGGCTAAAGCCACTTCCCCAGAAGAAATCACTAAGATAGAACAAAAAATCCAAGAAATTGAACAAAAATACTTACCTGAAAACTGGCTTAATGAAGCCGCTAATCGAATGGCAAAACAAATTTCCTTTTCTACTCATTTATCAAAACCACTTCACCCCGACTCTAAAGGAAACAATGTCAATTTTAGACAAACCGTATTACATCAATTTGTTGGTTCTCAACTTGTTTCTGAAAATATTCTTGATGCGAGTGGTAACGCTGCAGCATTACCTTTAGTCGCCTTTCTAAATATAGTGGTTGATGAAAAAGAGAACTTGCTACTACGTGATTTGTTGTTAATGGATTCACCCTTATTAAAAAAGGCTTTTTCCGAAGATGAACAGTTATCGGATTTTTATAAACATCAATTTCAAAAAGCATTACTAAATGAGATTACAGAACCGATAACCTACGAAAAAAATAAACAGTTACTTTGGCCACTTGAACCCGAAAAAATAACTTCTGATCATTACCATTGTATTATCCCTTTATACCCAACTGTTTTGACACATACTATTTATAATAAAATCCAACAGTTACGCTTCTCTGAGGAAACTAAAGTTGCCAAAGAAAATCGTAAAAAAGAGAGTGATGAAGTTATTCAACAACGTTATGCCACAATCAATAATTTAGCTATCGTCAAATTAGGGGGCTCACAACCCCAGAACGTGTCATCACTTAATAACCAACAGGCAGGCAAACATTACCTACTCCCTTCTCTGCCCCCTATTTTTTCAGCGCCATACAAATTTACGAATAACACAATTTTTGACAATGATCTCTATTGGCAGTGTAAGCCATTATTTGACCAGCTATTTGATGTCGTATTAGCCGAAAAAAATGTATATACCGAACGGGATAAACGGAAGGATGCCATCACAGAAATGATCGATGTGATTTTTAGCATTGCTAAGTTCTATCAACAACGTACACCTGGTTGGAGTAAGGATTATCAATTTATGAATATTAGCCAAAAATATTGGTTAGATCCTGAAAGAGGCGAGTTAGAGGGCGAAGAAGCATTTCAACTCGAATATGATAAAGAAGATTGGCACAATGAAGTGGCAAAACAATTTGCAGGATGGGTCAATCATCATCTCAAACAACGTTTCAAAAACATTGCCTCAGACTTTTCTGCCCCTGAATTTAATGAATGGCGTAGAGTCTTTAAACGCAAATTAAGACAACAACACTAGGAGTTTTTATGTCAGAAGCAAATTTTTATCTCCTGTTTAAGCATATTAAGCTTCACCAAGCTAATGCGATTTCAAGCCCGTTAACTTACGGCTTCCCTGCTATTAGTGGGTTTGTTGGTGCTATCCATAATTTAAGCCGAAAAATGCAACAGCGTTATCCTGATGCTTCACTGAATGGAGTATTAATTGCTTGCCATCATTATGAATTGCAAGCCTATCGCCCACACCGATATGCAGATTACACATTTAAGCAAACCCGTAATCCATTGAAAAAAGACGGCAGTAATGCACCCATTATTGAAGAGGGAAAAATTCATTTAGATCTTCATCTTGTTGTAGAAGTCATGACAACACCAGACTTTCAAGATACTTTGGCTAACCCTGAAAAATCAGCAGAATTTACCCATTATCTTGGCGAACTATTAGCACAACAACGAATTGCAGGCGGGAGTGTGCTAGCAATTCCTGATGTTGAATTATTTACTCCATCAGCTAGCGATAAACTTTTACGCAGTATCCAGCCTGCATTTGTCTTGATAGAGGCAAACCAACATTTACTGGCTATTACTAAAGAACTACAAACTGGTATTAAACATCATATTGCCAATGGTGAAATTACGATGATGAAAGATGAAAATAAGCAACCGCTTTCCTCTTTCTATATGGCAAACCCAAATGCAACTGAGTTAGACGCATTGCTTGAAATCGCCTGTTTACATCATATTCCAACGCAATCCGAGAAAAAGACCGAATGGAATATTCACAGTGCCAAACAAGAACGTGGTTGGCTAGTACCGATTCCTATCGGTTACCAAGGGATCTACCCTAAATTTGAGGCTGGTGAACTACAAAACTGCCGATCCCCACACTATCCAAGTCAATATGTGGAAGTGATTTATGGTTTAGGACAATGGGTATTCCCTTATCATCTCAAAGATCGATTTAGCCAATATTTCTGGCGTTATACCCATACACAAGACAATTTATTTTTATTCACTCAAGGAGATGCACAATGACCAAACTTATTACCGCAACAGTTCTCGCATTTGAACGTCGTTTAGATATTTCTGATGCTATCTTTTTCCAAAAATCGGCAACATCAGATCAGTTATCCCCAGTAAAAATTACCGAAAAAGCAGTACGCGGCACAATCTCTAATCGCCTTAAAAAGGCGATTTCAAATGATCCAACAAAATTAGATGCCGAAATTGATAAACCGAATTTACAAACTGTTGATATTGCCGCTTTAGATCACACCAAAGATACATTGGTTGTCCAATGGAGCTGTAAAGTCCTCCCTTTTGCAGGTAAGCCAAATGTTTGTAACAACCCAGAGTATAAAGAAGCCCTAGAAACCACTATTCAAGGTTATTTAGAAAAAGTTGGTACAAAAGAATTAGCGTATCGTTATGCCTATAATATTATCAATGGTCGTTGGTTATGGCGTAATCGAATGGGGGCAGAAGAGATAAAAATTTCTGTCATATTAGGCGACAAAACCCTTGAATTTACTGATGTTAAACAACTTCCATTGAATAGTTTTACCTATCAAGATGAAAAACTGACTGAACTTGCGGAGTATATTGAACTCGGTTTTCAAGGTAAACAATTCACCCTGATTAAAGTAGAAGCAGAAGTAAAAGTGGGGGAAGGACAAGAAGTTTATCCATCTCAAGAATTAGTGCTAGATAACTCAAACAATCGAAAAAGTAAGATCCTATATCAAGTTAATGGCATTGCAGGATTGCACTCACAAAAAATTGGCAATGCCATTCGTACTATTGATACTTGGTATGATGATAATGCACAATTCCCGATTGCTGTTGAACCTTATGGTGCAGTCACTAATCTAGGACGAGCTTTCCGTCAACCTAAACAAAAAATGGATTTCTATTCGCTATTTGATAATTGGATTCTAAATGGCAAAGAACCACCATTAGAACAACAATACTATGTGATTAGTGTTCTTATTCGTGGCGGTGTTTTTGGTGCAAGCGGTAAGGACTAAATATGAACCAACTAACACATTACATTGAATTAGAAGCCATTCCTCAGCTCGAAATAAGACATTCTGATGTAATGGCTTACGCAATGCAAACATTACATCAACTTTTACCATCCTTTGAAGGCAGAATTGGGATTGGCTTTCCTAAATACCAACAAAATCGTGGTTTAGGTTGGATAATTCGCCTATTCGGTTCTGAAATGGATTTAGAATTTATTCATTTTCAATTAGAACCATTACGCAATTACTTTCTTATTCAAGAAATCATGAAAATTCCTGAGGAAACAACTCCTGTTCGCTTTCAACGTATCCAACATAAAGGAAAGAGTGCTTTGAAGCGTGCAGAAAAACGTATGAAAGCAAGGGGCAATTTCTCTGATGAAGTTTTAGATAATATGCGTCTAAAACAGCAGCAGGTGAAAAGATATCCTCATGTATTTCTAAAAAGTGCCAGCACAAATCAAGCAAAAATGTTGTTAGAAATAAAACGCGTGGTATGTACAGTACACCAAGAGGGGATATTCACTGGTTATGGTTTAAGTAAAGAAGCAACCGCAACTATTCCTGATTTTTAATACTAAAAACCCTTTTTTCCAGAGGAAAATATATCTTTTAAAAATCAATAGGTTATATATACACTCAGAAAAAAGGGTATTTTAATTTAAATGTTCTTTAATAATTGAAATAGATAGTATTAGTAAGAAGAATACTCTACATTACTGCCGCATAGGCAGCTTAGAAACACCTAAGCGGTGTGTACCAGCTTGACTTACTCATTACTGCCGCATAGGCAGCTTAGAAATGTGTAAATCCCGCAAGCCAATAAATTCTGTGCATTACTGCCGCATAGGCAGCTTAGAAATTGGGAGGCTAAACATTAAAACCTTGTAGTACCATTACTGCCGCATAGGCAGCTTAGAAATGGCAGAGCAGACAGGACAAGTCCAGACAGAACATTACTGCCGCATAGGCAGCTTAAAAAGCAAAAAATAACAGATTTACTATGCTCATAATAATTGACAACTCAAGGCAATAATTTATAATTTATATATAAGCCATAACTTATAAAGGAAATGATGGTTACAAATCACCAATGGAATATTCTCTTTACAAACCGTTTTTCAAGTTGGCTTGATCAACAGGATATTCCAACAAAGAAAAGTGTTGCTGCTACACTCAATTTATTGAAAATAAATGGTCCTGAACTTTCTCGTCCTTATGCTGATACGATAAAAGGTTCACAATATCCAAATATGAAAGAGTTACGCATTCAACATCAAGGTAAACCTTTAAGAGCATTTTTCGCCTTTGATCCTCTACGTCAAGCCATCATACTGTGTGCTGGTGATAAAAGTAACGATAAACAGTTTTACAAGCGAATGATTGCATTGGCTGATACCGAATTTACTGCTTATTTAGCAAACTTGGAGAAATAAGATGAAAACATTTGAACAATTCTTAGATGAATTTTCCCCTGAAGATCGTAAAGATATAGAAAGAATGACTGATGAACTATTACTAGAATCAGGACTTTCTCTTATTCGACAAGAAATGGAAATTTCACAAAAACAACTCGCTGACGCACTTGGTATTTCACAACCTGCTGTTGCTCAAATTGAGCAACGCGGTAATGAATTACGTCTTTCCACCCTCAAGCGTTATGTTGAAACCATGGGAGGAAAACTCAGTCTTGCGATTGATATGCCAATGGGAGAAACTCGTATCTTTAAAATTTGAGCTTCGACTAAAAATGCGGTCAAAACTGACCGCTCTTTTATCTAGAATACTCAATCCAAACAGAGAGAGGACATATTGCGATTTAGCTTACTAGAAATTGCATTAATTCGTAATAATTAGATGTTTTTGTTGGATATCCTAAATAAGTTGTACCCTTTTTTCTTTATACAATATAACCTCATGATTTTATTATCATTTTTTATTTCCTTTAAAAAAAGGTAATTGTTATATTTTTCTCTTACAATCCTTGTCTTATCTAGGATAAAGTGAGTTTTCGTTCTAGTTCACTGCCGCATAGGCAGCTTAGAAATTGTCGCAAAAGAAAACCATCCAACCATCACAGTTCACTGCCGCATAGGCAGCTTAGAAATGGAAGCAAGATATGTTGCAACCGATTTAGATGTTCACTGCCGCATAGGCAGCTTAGAAAGTGAATCGGAACAACATAAGATGTCACCCTCTGTTCACTGCCGCATAGGCAGCTTAGAAATAATAGATTAATCTGCTAATAGAGTATCGTCACATTACTGCCGCATAGGCAGCTTATTACCTATTTTAAATTGTTTTTAATAGCTATTTAAATACGCTTTAAATCAGCTTTAGTTCTCATTTAGGCAGAATTATTATTGTTCATTTTCTTTTTCCCAGAAACCCAAAAATTCATTAAATTGCCAGATCGTTTCTGTTTGTGAATTTTTATTTAAAGAAACCGTTGCATAAGAAAACGCAATTTGTTCAATTTCTTTATTTTTCCACGCATCCGCTAATTCCTCTAATACGGCTGTCAGTGAAAAAGCAAGCCAAGGCTTAATTTGCGAATTACTTGACTTAATTAGTCGATACTCAAAACGATGGTACTCTTTCGCACAACCAATAGGATCTTGGTAAACTTTATCTCGATAGGCAAAAGCATATTGCCACTCACTCAGCTCATCTGGTAAACAGACAAACTCCTCCATCAGTTGGGAAGCTCGAAATGGTGTAGTTAAACTATAATGCGCTGTTAATTTTGCATTTTCTGTACGCCAATAGCCATTTACATAATTGAAGTTCTCACTCTGAAATAGCTTAAACATCACATTATGTTCAAGTATCGCTAATGTGTCATATTTGTTTTTCTTAGGGGCAATCTCTTCTGCCTGATAAGTAATTCTTGGAATAGCATCAATTACTGCCAGTTGATCTGGTGTAATAAGTTGTTCCGTTTGATGTGAAACCAGTCCATTCTCTTTACTTTCAAATCCAGGTCGTGAAAAGATCCCATTTGGATAAAATTTGCCTGTTAATCCCCGCCAATTACTTGGTAATAACGCAATATTAGGTATTTGTGCAACTTTATCTGGTCTGTGTCGCCATACTCGTCCTGCTAATTGAATAATGGAACGCATAGACGAAGGATCAATAATCGCCCAATCATAATCGTGATCTCGCCCCACTTCCGTTACAGGGCTTCCGATCACAATAAAAATATGGTGTTGTTTATCGCTATTCTGTAAGGCAATTTGAATTTCTGGTTCTTGGAAAATAGATTGTGGATCATAACGAGTAAGTAATCTATCTAAGCATTGTTCTAAACGATTTCGCAAGAGTAGTAATTGTCGTGAATGATAACAGCACAGATGAATCTCTGTATCTTCTGGGCATTGTTGTTGTAACATTGCTAATACCGTTGGAATAATCGGTCTAATATTCGCAAAGCGAATTAAACCTAAACTCACTGTCTTATTAGTGGTTTTATCCTGCGTAAAATATTGATGATGAAAATCAAGCGCTTTTTTCAATAGATATTCTGCCAACAAAGACCAATTCAATAATTGATTTTCACCACCTGCCACATTAGGTAAAGGCATAATCTCCGCAATACGCCGAATCGGTTGTTGCTGCAATTTAGTCAACCGTAGCTGCGCAAATTCAGTATGCCTTTGTTGATAATCAGTTACATTCTGACAAGAGAAAGTTTGCTGATGAAACTCATCAAACCAAGCACAACAAACCTCATTTGATGCAAATTGATGATTATGATTCCAAACTTTTCGCCCTGCTTGATAAGCTTCATATAATCCAGCA
Source organism: Gallibacterium melopsittaci (assembly GCF_042433085.1). Lineage (NCBI taxonomy): Bacteria > Pseudomonadati > Pseudomonadota > Gammaproteobacteria > Pasteurellales > Pasteurellaceae > Gallibacterium > Gallibacterium melopsittaci. Next base: position 128,255 of record NZ_JBHLWA010000001.1, on the reverse strand, counting down.
ACTAAATCTGGAGTTAATGTTGCAGACGAAAGTAACACTTTACTACCAAACAAGCCCGCTAAATGCACTAAACGACTTAATGCAGGTAAATCATTTTGATCAAAATCATCTGGTTCATCTAAGATAAGATCACCCGTTAATAAGCGTAAAATCGGCACAATATGTTTACCACCACGCAAACTTTCACTGGCATTCATCAAATAATCGACAGTACAAGTAACTAATGGTGTCTGTAATAGCTGTTTTGCTTTCTTATTGGCTAATAATGTGCCAAATTCAGCAATAGTATCAACCGCACTTTCTCCTACAATCCCACCCTCAATTTCTAATGTATCTAACCAATCTTCTGCTGATTCACTACCTCTTTTTTCTTGCAACTCAAATAATTGGCTTACTGCTTCACCACCTACTAACACTGCCAACGCATCATCATCTAAGTTTAATTTATGTTGCAATGCTTTCCCTGTCTGCAATGTGAGTACTCTTAGCCCTAATGCAATCGTAAACCTTGCGCCTTGCTGTGGGTTGGCTAAAGCATACATAATCCTAGCATTACCTAGCGTTTTACCACACCCCGTACTCGCCATATTAATGCCAAAAAAGCCTTGTTGTTCTGTGATGGGCTGTAAACGCTTCGCTAAATCAAAAGCACGATCCTGCCAGCGAAAACGTTCGATGCTATTCCGTTTATTAAATCCTTTATGCTGTAAAAATGGTAACAACGATGGTAATTTCGGTAATATCCGTACAAAACGTACTGCACTCTGACAGACACCTAATAAATGCTCATCTAATCGTTGTTTTGGCTGCCCCTGTGAATCTGTATTAGCAATTAATGGAAAATCTTTTTCTCCTAATTTTTGATCTGAGGGGAGTGAAGAATAATGATGATCGGCAGTCATTAACGATAAACGTGCCAGAAGTAATAAAAAACTGTCCGTTATGTTTTCATTCTGGCTAAGTAAAGTCATCAACCCTTGATGGGTTAACGCTTTATTTGCCCAACGACACATTGCTTTTTGCCATGCAGGACTATCTGAAACCAAATGAGAAAATTGCCAAAATTTTTCTGGTTGAGGGTGTTCACTATGTGGATTAAACACCCACCCACTGCTCGCCGATAAACGACGATAAAAACGCGTTAACGTCTCAGGGACTTCACGTGCCCATACTTTTTTCTTATTCGCATTATTTTCAGAAAACTCTGCTAAATAAGGTGTTCTATGATGTGAAGCGATCAACCAAATTAATGCTTTTGCTAATGGGGGTAAGCAGTCAAAGCCATCTTGATTAGGCTGCTTACCCTCTTTTTTTAGATGTTTTAGCCAATCAGGGTTTTGCTGTTGATACTCCGCCCAATTTGCTAAACGATACAGCCACTCAGCATCAGTTTGACAATTTGCAATCATAGCGGCAAATAATCTCACTGATACCCATTCATGCCGATAAGAATCGGCAAAAAAACGCGCTTCTGGTTTTAATTTATCCTGAAAAGCGGTACTCGCTTTGCCTAAGTCATGTAAGAGTGCTGCCAATGCCGTAATAATTTGTATGCTATACGCATGAACCCAAGCAACCTCATCATCTTTACGCAAAATATCCCGTTGAGTTCGGTTCGTTGGCGTACGACCATCTTGATTAAATTGGCGTTTATCACCAATAATCCAAAGTAAATCCGTTTTATTTTTTCCATGTGTCCAATAACACGCTACCGCAGTATTTTTTCGTGCAGTTTGTCGTAATAACTGTTTTAGTGTTTGTAGTCCTGCTTGCGTGATAGCCGTTTGCCAGACACGATCACCACAACGTTCTGCAAACTGGTCCAAAATTCGTCGTGTTTTTTTTAACGCATTCTTATGGCACTGACTGACTAATAAAATATTCATAGTTCCGCCCCTTGTTGAGCCAACTGCTTTAATCCCTCAATAATGACATCTAAGGCTGCAAACTGGAGCAAATTCTCAATGCAATGATGGCGAAAATCATTTTCTTCATCGCCTTGTAAAGCGGAGATAAAGGCTTGTGGCAAAATTAAGGCATCTTTAATCATATTACTGCACTGGACGATACTCACTTTGTGGACTGAAAAAATCACAGCCAATCTCGGCTTCTGTCCCTGCAAATAATGGCGAGCCGCCACCACCACAAAACCCCATCATCACACCAGCACGGGCTAATTCTCTGACTGCCGCTTGCGTAATAGAGGTGCCTGTGCCTAATAAAATACAAGTTGTATTTGCAATAGGAATATTCCAATAAAAGGATTCTTTACCTTGATCCGTTACATATTCTACTCTGCCGCCGTTCAGCAAGATTCGACAATGCTCTAAATAATAGATATTGGCTCGTTTAGAATGGAGAATTGTTTGGAGATGTGAGGAGGAAAGATAATCTTTTTTATTGCGCATAACCAGTCCTTATTTTAATGCGGCAAAGCATAGGGTGTAAGCTAAATCATTAATATAGGATACTGGTTCTTTATAAGAAAAGAAAAATAAAATGTTGATTTAACTAAATTAGATATAAAAAAATCCCCTCTATTCGGGAAAAATAGAGGGGCAAACATTTGGAGTCATATTTTAGGATTAATAAATTAAATATTATCAATAACTTATATTATTATTTGTGCAAAAATATCAGCTTATTTTTTAATAAGTAATCTATTACTACTTTTTAGCAATTTAATGATTTAAGTCATATTAATGCGATCTTTTTAGATCATAAAAATGCAAAGTTTTGCGTAAAAATGCGTTAAAAAAGATCTGGTATCAAATAGAAGATCTGTTAGCTATAAAAAGGATCTGTGATGTTTGCGTTTTTGCGTAATTTTCTACACTTTTATTGTGCGGGCGTGGCGAGGTACGCATCGCGATTTTTTGGTAACGAACATCAAAAAAGAAAAAAGCTATTGAGAAAACACTCAATAGCTTTTTACTTTTATCTGATTATAAAAATATAAATTAATTTTCTGTGTCTAGCAGTCTGTAATTACTAAACTTAATCAAATCTTGTTGAATATTATAATTATCTCTAAACCAGATATTTATTTCATTAAGTTTTCGCTGCAATGGTTCGATTTCATTGATGAAAAAGACTTTGCCTGCTTTTTCCACATCACCGAAACCACCAGTATTATTCGGAATAATGCCGAGTAATTGAGGAGGCACTCGGTGCGCGGCTAAGATGTCATCGCGGCTAGTGTTCTTAACGTTCAAGAATTCATCTTTCGCCGTAATATCTGATAACGGTATTACTTGCAATCCTTTCTCTTTACCATTTGGCGAATAGATAAAAAGGTTTTTAAAATTACCTTTTCCCTTTGCCGATTTGATCTGCTGTTCCAAGTTATCAATACTCGCTTCCGATTGTAGCGGATCAGTCAAATAGATAATACTTCCTGCATGAGCGCCATTAATATAATATTTGCGGCGAAATAAAGTAGCCGCTTCATTTAAGAATGAAGACTGTAATGCAGATAAATATTCGGGTAAACCGTAAATCTCTTGGTTAAAATCGGGTTGGATAAAGTGATAAATACTATCTTTAGGAAATTCAAAGTCCTCTACAAAATTAGTGACTTGATAATAAATTCCATCTTTAACACCTTTTCTGACATACTTTGCTAACATAGCTTGCAGTCTAACCGGCATTCCAAATTTATTTTTGTGAATATAAAAATAAGCATTGCCAAAGATCAAATAATCTAAGACAAATCGTTCTAAGTCCAAACGTGAGATTAAATAAGATGTTTGCAATGTACTTAATAAAATATTTTTCTTTACTGTAAGTGCAGTTGAATGATATGAAGTTGAGTGAAATGCTTTTGCTAAACCAGTAAAGTTAACTGGCGTTGTATAATACTTATTAAGATAAATCGCACTTTCAAAGTAAGATAAAATCTCCGCTTTATCAATAACAGGGATTGGATCATCAAAAGCAAATAGTTTGGGTTGTGTAGTCATTGTTAGTTCCTTTTAGTGAAATTCAATAATTCTGGCAGAGGTGTTGGTTTTAGCGTCGTAAGGCTCATTAATAAAGCAGCTCATAATTGCCCACGCAATATCGCCGTGACTGGCTTCTTCCGAGCGATCAGATATATAAGTAATTTGACGTCCTGATTTCGTGACTTGTTTTTTAATCGTCATAAAGCTAGTAATAATATCTTTATCCCCTTGATCGAACTCAAAACGGCGTTTCTGAATAATATTTAACGTTTTTAAGACCATCTCATTTTTTATATCTAAGTTATAAGATAGCCCCTGTGCAGTAGGAAAAAACTTGCTCACTAACTGAAAAACGCCCTCCCCCATACCCGTCTTGTCAATCGTAATACGTGCCACATTATAGCAATCACAATAATGCTTAATTCGTGCAGCTTGCTGCTCAAAATCCATGCCGTGAAAAGTTTGATAATGCAGCAATCTAAACTTACCGCCCTCAACCGCAGGCGGAGCAACAATTACCAACGCGGCCCTATCTCCTGTATAAGCGGGATCATAGCCAATCCATACAGGACGATTACCAAACGGCCGTTGATAAAATGGATTAAAATCGCGCCATTCCTCAAGCGAATCAATCCCGCACTTCTGTAAATCAATAAACTTAAATACGCTACTGTTATCGTCAATAAATTGGCATAAAAATAGCTGCTCAAACTCATCAACAGAATATTCAAGTTTCAACGCTTCAATATCAAATAGATTACAACCGCCTGCTTCTGCATCATAAATTGTTACAATCTGACGCCACTGCCCATCAGGCATTAGTCGACCAGCTTTTAAATAATCGTGCGATAAATTAAATTCTTGTCGCTGATCCGCCGGTCGCCCTTTATTAAAACGTTGTCCCGACCAAAAAGGATAAGCGGAATGAGAAATCGCAGATGGGGTAGAAAAATAAGTTTGTCTAAATTGCTTTTGTGATGCCATGCCAGATGCCACTTTGCGAATTTCTTCAAAACGAGGCACCCAGAAAATTTCGTCAAAATACAAATTGCCGTGATAAGATTGTGCGGTGTTTGAATTTGTTCCTAAAAAAATCAATTCGGCTTGATTAGGTAATTTGATTGTTTCACCTTTTAAATCCACATCCGCTGTTTTTTTTGCATAATCACAAATGTAACTACGAAATTGTAAAGCTTGTTTTTTACTCGCCGATAAAAAGATCTGATTCCGCCCTGTTTTTAGCGAATCAATAAAAGCTTCGTGCGCAAAATAATAAGTCGCACCGATTTGACGACTTTTTAAAATATTGCGAATCCGATATTGCAGCCCAGCGTCGTACCATCTTCGCTGATACGCAAACATTTCAGACAAAAAGCTATTAATTAATGCTTCTTCCTGTTCCTCATTAATCGCATTCTTTTCAGCTTGTTTCCGCTCCGATTTATAACGGCTTTTAATCTTAGGGTTAAGATCAGTTTCATTACCCCCGCCGTTACTATATTTCTTGATTCGAGCAATCCGCTCCATTTGACGACTTAGTAAATCTATTTCTTTGAAGTCATGACCTGTTTTGTCGTCTTTGTTAATCAATAAACAAAGTCTAGCCTCTAAAGAGACTTCTACTCGCCCAACTGGTGCGGTATCTTCCCATCTTTCACGTTCTTTCCAGCTTGATATTGTCGAGGCGGGAATTGCTAAGGTTTTCGCAATTTCGGTAATACGATAACCAGCCCAATACATGATTTGAGCTTGGCGTTTTTGTTCTGCAGATAGTGTTGTTTTAATGTTTTCTTTTTCCATGCGTTAATCATAGACAGCACATAGATATTGGCTTGTTTTGTTATTTGTGATTGCTAATTTCACACAAGACAAAAATAGAAAAATATTTTTAAGCGTTCAATATTGTTGGCAATCTTAAAAACGGAGCAAAAAAACTATGTCAACAAAATCTAAGTGGTTTGTCGTTGCGACTGAAGGTGCAACCGCAGACGGACGTAATATTGAACGTAAATGGCTAGAAGAAATGGCGGCTAATTACGATCCAAAAATCTATGGTGCAAGAGTCAATCTAGAACACTTTAAAGGGATTTTTCCAGATGGTGACTTTAAACGCCTTGGCGATGTGTTAGCGTTAAAAACCGAAGAACGCGACGGAAAGCTCCGTTTGTTAGCACAAATTGAACCGACAAAAGACTTAATCGAAATGGTAAAAAATAAACAAAAAGTTTACACGTCGATTGAAGTCAACCCAAATTTTGCTGATTTAAACAGTGCTTATCTTGTCGGGCTTGCAGTTACAGATGACCCAGCAAGTTTGGGAACAGAAATGCTTGCCTTTTCCGCACAAGCAAAACAAAACCCATTGGCACACCGCAAACAAGATAAAGATAACTTATTTTCAGAAGCGATCGAATTTACGCTAGAACTTGAAGAGCAAGAAAAAGAAAGTTTGCTAGATAAACTCAAAGCAATGTTTACAGCGAAAGAAAACTCAAAGCAAACAGAACAGCAACTCTACAAAACGTTGGAAGATGTTAGCACGTTATTAACTGAACAAATTAAGCAAGTTCAAGAAGAAAACGAAAATCTTACACAACAATTACAAGCGTTAGAACAAAAAATCACTACTCTAGAAAAAGAACCCGTTGAATTTAATCGCCCAGTAATTACGGGTGCAGAAAAATCAATGATTGAAACAGATTGCTAATTTAAGGAACGCACAATGAAAAATACTACAAAACAACAATATAATGCTTACGTTGCTCGTATTGCTCAACTTAATGGAATTACTGAAAAAGATGTCGCAGAGGGATTTTCCGTTGAGCCAACACCAGAGCAAAAATTGTTTGAAAAAGTGCTGTTAAGTTCCGAATTTTTGCAAAAAGTCAATTCTGTCAATGTTGACGAAATGACAGGAGAATTAATCGGTTTGTCAGTTGCGAATGTTATCGCTAGTACTACTGACACCAACGCAAAAGATCGTGATACAAAAGATATTGCAAAATTAGACTCTCGCAAATATCTCTGCGAACAAGTGAATTTTGACACTCACATCACTTACCAACGCTTAGATCAATGGGCTAAATTCCCTGATTTCCAACAAAAATTAGCCAATCAGACCCAACGCACCATTGCACTTAATATCATTATGATGGCATTAAACGGCACGAGCCGTTCGGAAACATCAAACCCGAACAGCAATACTCTGCTACAAGATGTTAAAAAAGGTTGGTTACAACAACTCCGTGAAGATATGCCAACGCACGTGATGAACGGATCAACCACTGAAAATAAAATCAAAGTTGGAAAAGGACAAGGAACAGGGGCAAACGCAGGCAAAGGTTATGAAAATCTTGATGCACTTGTATTAGACGCAACGAACAATTTAATTAGTGAAGTGTATGCCGATGATACCGAATTAGTTGCAATTTGTGGCCGAGAAATCCTGAATGATAAATATTTCCAAATGGTCAACAAAACTACTGAGCCGACCGAGGAATTAGCGGGACAAATCATTATGTCACAAAAACAAATCGGTGGCTTGAAAGCGATTCGCGTACCATATTTCCCCGCTAATGCAATTTTGATTACTCGATTAGATAATCTATCTGTTTATTATCAAACTCAATCGCTACGCCGTGCGATTATCAACAATCCGAAGCGTAATCGTATTGAAGATTACATCTCGAAAAACATTGATTTCAAGATTGAAGACTACGATTGTGCCGCATTGATCGAAAATATTACTTTTGAGGACGCAGCATAATGAAAAGATTATCACCCGCTCAACGCCATGTGCAGCATATTGCTGCACAGTTACAGGGCGAGCAACAAGATCTGGCACACCTTAGCGAGTACGACAAGATGTTGTACTTGCTCGCGCGGCATAAAAAAGATTTAAGCAATATCCAATCAAAAGAAGCCAAGGCGGAATACAAACGCAAAATCTTGCCCGACTACCTCGACTGGATTAACGGTGTCATGCAAGCAGGAACAGGACGCCAAGACGATGTATTAATGATGTGGCTTATTTGGGCAACAGATTGTGGCGAATATGAATTAGCGTTAAAAATCGGTGAATATGCTCTTTTCCACGACCTCACATTGCCAGAGGGATTTAACCGCACCACCGCAACCGCAATCGCCGAAGAGTTTGCCGACGCAGCAAGTAAAGCAGCAACATTAAATCAAGCATTTGATTTGAATTTATTACTAAAAGCAAATGACATCACTCAAAATAGCGATATGCCCGATGAAAGCCGTGCGCGATTACTGAAAGAATTGGGCTTACAACAAAAAGAAAGTAACCCAGAACAAGCGTTAATCAATTTAACTCGTGCTTTATCACTTAACCAAAATGTCGGGGTTAAAGGTGAAATTAAGGCCTTGCGCAAAAAATTAAATTTAATCGAAGAAACCGAATAGAAAGAATGCGACCACGCAACGCACGGGGCGGATGAAAAAGCCTCTTCGAGGTGATTAAGTAATCCTCACCCCGTTTTTTTAAGGAGTAACAAAATGGCAGATCTTACGATTACTATGTACCCAGATGATGATCTTGCTATGCCAACAGTACAAAAAAACATTGAACAATCGCAACCCGCAAACGACATCATCAATAACGATCCATTTTATCCAAACATTGAACTAACATCATTACGCAACGCAATGCGAATTGATAGCAATGTATCAAACGAACGTCTAAAAGAGGCTACATTACACGCCGTGCTAGATGTAAATACGGAGCTAGAAGCATTTAAAGCTAAACAACTCGAAGCTAACGTTACTACACTTGCAAACATTAAAAGTGTAATGATTGATAACCAAAATCAACAAAGCTATTACTACTTACGTGCCGTTTATTGCTTAGCGGTAGCAACACTGTATGAACGTTATGCAAGTTACGATCTCACTAACGACGGCGAAAAACGCATGATGATGTTGGAAGAAAGTATCGGCGATTTACGGCGAGATGCGCGCTTTGCAATCCGTGCAATACTCGGCAAACCAAAAATCACAGCGACATTACTATGAAAGTGTTTGCAATACAAAATGACAACTTAGATGCCATCATTTACCGCTATTTTGGTCGGGTTGACGGCTTGCTAGAGCCAACATTAGCTCTCAATCCACATCTTACCGAAACGGAGATTATTGAAATGGGAACGGAAGTCAATTTGCCAGATTATGAAACGATTAAACAAGGAAAAACGATTCAATCCGTGAATCTGTGGGACTAAATATGAAAGATTCAACAACTTATGCATATTGGGGTGCAGTCCTCTCATTTTTGAGCGGATTGTCAATCAATGAATGGGCGTCACTCATCGGGATTGGGCTTGGTATCGCCACATTTTTAGTTAACTGGTATTTCAAGAGCGAAGAATTAAAACTAAAGAAACAACATCATGATGAAGAAAGTCATTAAATATTGCAGCGTAACAGCAGTTATAGCCATTGTATTAAGCCAGTTTGCCAATGATATAAAAACATCACAAAAAGGTTTAGAGTTGATTGGTAATGCAGAGGGCTGTGTGCAACAACCTTACCAATGCCCAAATGATGTGTTGACTGTCGGCATAGGCTCAACCGAAGCAAGCGGACAAGTAATAGAACAACGTAAATACAGCTTGCAAGAAATCGCAGAACGCTGGGTCAATGATATAAAAATCGCTGAACAATGTGTGAATCAATTTGCGAACGGAAAAGCAATGCCGCAAGGGGCGTTCGATGCACTCACCTCAATCACCTTTAACGTGGGGTGTGCAAAATTACGAAACTCCACTCTATTTAAACTGGCTCGCCAAGGCTACACGCCTGCCATGTGCGACCAATTCCCTCGCTGGATCTATATTGCTGGGCAAAAATCAAACGGCTTAATCCAGCGCCGAAACAAGGAACGTTCATTATGCCTAAACTAGCAACCACAATTGAAATTGTTGTTTTATTTGTTTTTGTAATGTTAGCAACCATAAGCAGTGCGCTCTACGACAAAACAAAGCGCCAACGTCAAACAATCACCGAGCTTACTCAACAATTACAACAAACAACACAACAAATTGAACAATTTAAGCAATCACAACAGCGTCTATTGGGATTGCTAGAGCAACAACAGCAACAAGCAACGAAACAAAAGCAACAAATTAACGAGGTGTTACAGCATGAAAACAATAAAAACTGGCGTGATCAGCCTGTGCCTAGCGATATTAGCCGCCTGCTCAACACCGAAAAAGTCAACAACTAATCATCTGATTTGCCCGCAAAGCAATCAATGTCAGACACCAGTTATCAGTATTAAAACCAATGGCGATTTAGTAACAACATTAACAGACACATTAAATACGATTGAAATCTGCAAAATTGAAAAACAAGCATTAATTGACTGTATAGAGAATAAAGATGGATCAAATTGACAGAGCGAACGAATTAGCACAATTAGAACGTGACTACAACTTGCAACAACGACAACAAAAAACAGTAAGGCAAAGTTTAACGCACTGTATCGATTGTGAAGAACCTATCCCAGAAAATAGAAGAAAGTTACAGGGCGTGACACGTTGCATTGATTGTCAAACTATTTACGAACAGCAACAGAAGCAATATCGCAAATGAAAAAACCAGCACAACTAAGAGAAGTGATTGAAAAAGCCTATCCGTATTTACGTAATAATCCAGATAGGCTACAAATTTTTATTGATGACGGGCATATTATCGCCACGAATGCAGCGTCATTAAGCTATGAGTATCAATACACCCTAAATATTATCATTACCGATTTTGATAAGGATATGGCGATCATTATCGTACCACTACTCGCCTATTTAAGAAAAAACCAGAATGAATTGTTTGATAATCCAACAAAACGCCCCGACGCTATCGCCTTTGAAACGGATTTAATTAACCAGACGACACAAGATTTATCACTCAAAATCAAATTAACCGAACGTGTAAAAGTCGAACAAGCCGACAAAGGAACAGAAATCACTTATTTACCAGAACCTATAGCGGCCAACGAAACGCTTGAGCGATTAGAACTCTATATCAAAGATGAATTTATTACCTCGACGGACGGTGAGCATCATGGATAACGTTGATGAATTAACCAATAAATTAAGCACTTTAATCGCTAATTTATCACCGCAAGCTAGACGTCATCTCGCAAAAAATATCGGGCAGAAAATCGCACAATCACAGCGCCAACGCATTACTAATCAACAAAATCCAGATGGCACAAGTTTTATTCCGCGCAAAAACTTAAGAAAAAAGAAAGGGCGGATTAAACGACAAAAGATGTTTGTAAAATTAAAAATGGCACGTTACTTAAAAGCAAAAAATACAGCCAATCAAGTTACTGTCGGCTTTAGTGGATCTGCAGCAAATATTGCTGCTGTGCATCAACTGGGTAAACGTGGTGTCGTGAATGAGAAACGTAATATCTCAACACAATACGCCAAACGGGAATTATTAGGGTTTACTGAACAAGATAAAGCTTTGGTAGAAGAGTTAATTATTCAGTGGTTAAGCTGGAACAATTAAGACTTTTTACGGCTGAAAAAATAGATTAAGCCGCAAATACATAACAAAATAAAAGTGGCTGTTTCACCAATCCAGCCAACCAAAAATCCAATGCCAATCAGAATACAGACAAGAATAAATAAAGGAATCGCAATCGCAACAACGAGAGGCAATAAATAAACTGCTGCTGCAATCATCGCAAAAGTCGCAGTAAAAGCAAAGGCTAGCGAAAAACCAACACCGATAAGCAAAAGGACAAAATAAATTAGCTCCATAATGATTACCTTTTAGCATTGGTAAAAATAGCTTCAGTGACGATAGGAATAAACAAAAGAGATAACGCTGCTTGCCATAAAGAGTCATTAATAAAATTGTAATAGATAAAAGGCGAGGCAAGCATTAAAGGGGTTAATAACGCTTGTACTTTCTCTTTACGTGTTACAGCAAATTCATATTGATCTTTTGTACCTAAAACAATACCAAATAAAAGACCAAGTGGCACAAAAACGACACAAAAAATAACCATAAGAATCCAGAAGAAAATTAATAAGATGCTAAACATAATTCAATTTCTCCTTAATCGTTTTATTACATTATTGATAGCGATATTAATGATGTCAACCAAAACAGGGTAAAACTATGAGCAATCTCAATTTAACTATTTTATTAAATGCAGTAGATAAAATTACTGCACCGTTTAAAAGTGCATCCAAAGCTAGTAAGACATTATCAACAGCATTAAAAGATCAATATGAACAACGAAAAGCATTAGAAAAACAGCAAAAACTCATTAGTGCTTATCGTGAGTTAGAGAAAACACTCTCCCAAACAGCTAATCAATTTGATCAAGCGAAAACAAAAGCATCACAATTAAAAACAGAATTAAAAAATAATGATAATCCAACAACAAAACTCACTAACAGCTATAAAAAGGCACATGAATCAGTACAAAAGCTGAAAGTAAAACATACTGAACAAATCGCAAAATTAAAAGAAATGCGGACAGCGTTACAGCAAGCTGGTATAAGCAGTAAAAATTTATCGACAGAAGATACAAAATTAAAAACTAAAATTGATAGCGTTACTAAATCTATTGATAAACAAAAACAATCACTAGAAAGACTAAATAAAGTACAAGCACAACAACAAAAATATCAAAAACAAGTAGAAGCTCTAAAAAATACGAGTGATAAAACAAAAGAATTCGGACAACGCTCAATGGTTATGGGCGGGGCTGTATTAGGTACTGGTGCTGCGATGATGAAGCCAGCAGTTGAGTTTGAACAAGCATTTTCAAAAGTACAGGCATTAACCAGATTAGACAAAAACAATGCTGAAGATGCAGCAAAAATAAAGGCATTAAGAGATCAAGCGATCAATCTAGGGGCAACAACATCATTTACATCAACAGATGTCGCTGCAGGTCAAAGTTATTTAGCGATGGCAGGATTTAACCAAGAACAAATTACTCAATCAATGCCAGCTATCCTTAACATGACAAAAGCGGCTGATATGGATATGGGGCGAGTATCAGATATTAGCTCAGATATTTTAAGTGGCTATGGAAAAAAAGCTGAAGAGATGGGTCATGTTGCAGATGTACTAACGCTTACCTTTACTAGCTCAAACGTCAACCTAGAAATGCTCGGCGAATCAATGAAATATGTTGGACCTATCGCCACTAAAACAGGACAAAGTTTTGAAAGTATGGCGGCAATGGTGGGGTTGCTGGGTAATGTAGGGATTAAAGGATCTCAAGCTGGGACGGCGTTACGAGCTATGCTCAACCGATTATCTGGACCAACAAAAGAAGCCACAAAACAACTTAATAAATTAGGCATTAAAACCAAAGACGCGAAAGGTAATTTACGTGCAGTACCTGATATTTTGGCTGATGTTGCTAAGAAAACAAAAAAAATGGGTAGTGCCGATCAGATTGCTATTTTGAAAGATATTTTTGGCGAAGAAGCCGCGACCGCAGCAGCAGAATTAATTAAGCAAGCAGGTGAAGGAAATATTGAGGAGTTTTTTAGAAAACTAAAAGAAGCACAAGGTACTAGTCAAAAAGTTGCGGATACTATGTCCGACAATTTAATGGGTGATTTAAAAGGACTTGATTCTGCCCGTGAAGCGTTGGGTATTACTATTTTTGACGGGCAATCGAAAGCACTGCGAGAACTTACGCAAACCGCAACGAGCTGGCTAAGAACAGTAAATGAGTGGATAAAAGCGAATCCAGAGCTTACCTCGAAAATTATTAGATGGGTTGCTATTTTAGCCAGTGCCGCAACAGTAATCGGTGCAGTAAGTATTGCATCGAGTTTTATACTCTACCCAATAGCAAGAATGGGGTTAGGATTTCTAAAAGTTGGCGGAATAGCGCTTTCACTAGGTGGTAAATTCTTAGGGCTAATTAGAGTGATTTCTTTATTTGCAATGACGAATCCTATTATTCTTGCTATTGTAGCAGTGATTGCAACATTAGCAGCCATTGGCTACCTTATTTATAAAAACTGGGAACCAATCAAGAACTTTTTTGTGCAAATTTGGACAAACATCAAAGCCACGTTCGACGGTGGAATTGGTGAAATTGGAAAGCTTATTGTGAATTGGTCGCCCATCGGGCTATTTTACAAAGCTTTAGCTAAAGTAATGTCCTATTTTGGGATAGAACTGCCGGATAATTTTGTGCAATTTGGCACAAATATTGTAGATTCACTAAAAAAAGGTATTGAAAATAAATTCAGCTCAGTTACCAATTACATAAAAGAAAAAGTTGATTGGATTAAACAAAAACTCGGCTTCTCCACCGAGGCAGAAACAAAAATTAATGAAATTAAAGAAAAAGCAGAACAAGAATCGCTACAAAAAGCAGTACAACAATTCCACGGTGGTACCAATATTTTAATGGATGAAGCTATGCGAGGGGTATTAACACAACAAAAAGCCACAGGCGGTTATACTGGTAGCGGTGGTAAATACGATCCAGCGGGCATTGTGCATCGTGGCGAGTTTGTATTTAATAAAGAAGCGACTTCCCGCCTCGGCACTGGCTTTTTATCAACACTACACAGAGCAAAAACCGCTAAAGCAGGAATGGTTGCTGCAGGATTAGCAAGTAGCGTGGCTTTTGCTCAACCTGTTAGCATTGACAATAGACCGCCTATTGCAGTGCAACAACAGCGACAAACACAAGTACAATCTACGCCAATGAACATCTCAATAAATATCAATGTGCAAAACGGCAATCCAGAAGCAATCGCGGCAGCGGTAAGAAAAGAAATTGAGTCTATACAACGACAACAACAAGCAAAAAATCGTAGTTTATTGTCCGACAGAGATTAAAAGTTACTCAATAATTAACAAATCAAACCAACAAAAAAAGGAAAGTTTAAAACTTTCCTTTTTTTATCTCTATTTGTGATAGCAAATCTCACAATCTTATCAGCTCGCCTACCCTCTTTATCCTCTCAATAATAGCGGTATGAATATCGCAGACATCATTCGCCGACTTGAAAGCTTAATCAAGATTGGCGTTATCCACGCCGTGGATTATCAACAAGCAAGAGCAAGGGTGCAATCGGGACAAATAATTAGTGACTGGTTGCCATTTTTAACCTTGCGCACAGGAACAACCGTCACTTGGTCGCCACCGACTGTTGGCGAACAATGCTTGTTGCTTGCACCCAGCGGCGAACTCAATACGGGCGTGGTTATTACTGGTATCTATTTAAAAAATCAATCACCAAGCAATAGCCCTGATGAACACGTTATCCAATTTGCAGACGGTGCAACCATTATCTACAACCAACAAACGCACGCCCTGATCGCACGAGGGATCAGCACTGCTTTAATCCAAGCGAGCCAATACATTACCGCCGACACGCCAAACGTGACCTGCACTGGCAATGTACACGTCAAAGGCGATGTCACCGCTGACGGTGATGTCATTGCGTCTGGAATTAGCCTAGTTAAGCACATTTACCCGGGCGACAGCGGTGGCAAAACAGGGAAACCGCAGTAATGAACAAAAGTAACGGCACACAAATCACCGATGAAATAGCACATATTAAACAGTCTGTTACCGATATTTTAATTACTGCTGTCGGATCAAGAATTCAACGGCGTGAATACGGCAGTTATCTCTATCAACTTATCGATCGTCCGTTAAGTCAAGCACTAATGCTGCAAATATCTGCGGCTTGCATTATTGCAATAAAACAGTGGGAGCCGCGTATCGACATAAAAGCATTTAAGGTTTATCTGCAAGATCAAAAAATTGTAGCAGATCTAAGCGGCGTACTTAAACGTAATCAACAAAACATCAACTATCAAAAAATAGGCTTAACGTTATGAGTGCATTAATTGATTTATCAAAAATACCGCAGCCTGATTTTGTCGAAGCATTAAATTTTGAAGCGATCTTTGAAGCAAGGAAACAAGCATTTATTGCATTATACGACAAGCAAGAAGACAAAGATTTTTGGTTACAACGATTGCAGTTAGAAAGCGAGCCAATCGTTAAGCTATTACAAGAAAATGCTTATCGAGAATTATTACTTAGACAACGTATTAATAACGGTGCATTAGCCGTATCACTGGCACACGCAACTGGTGCAGATCTTGATGCTATCGCCGCTAATTACAATGTAGCGCGTTTAGTTATCCAACAAGCAGACACTACTGCAAATCCACCGATTCTTGAAATTTTAGAAAGTGATGAAGCATTACGCTATCGCACTCAATTAGCATTTGATTCGATCAGCACGGCAGGCGCAAAGTCAAGTTATGAATATCACGCTTTATCGAGTGATGGACGTGTTGCGGATGTTGATGTTTATTCACCACAGCCATGTTATGTGACTGTGTCTGTTTTGTCATATAACGGCAACGGAACCGCAGAAGCAGATCTCTTAAATAAAGTACGCTCTGCATTAAATGATGAAAATGTACGTCCTGTTGCCGACCGCGTAACAGTACAATCCGCACAAATTAGAACCTATCAAATCCAAGCAACACTATACACATATAAAGGTCCGGAAGCAGAACCGATTAAAGCCGAAGCATTAAAAAGAATTAATGAATTTGTTCGTCGCCAATTAAGACTTGGTAAAGATATTAATATCTCTGCAATCCATGCCGCACTACACGTTGAAGGCGTACAACGCGTTGAAGTAATACAGCCAACACAAAACATTGTGCTAGCACATGATCAAGCTGGTTACTGCGAATCAATCAATTTGGAGGTCGCAGAATCAGATGACTAAATCACTGTTACCCGTTGGCTCAAGTCAGTTAGAACAAAAAGCAGCTCAAATTTGTGCATTAGCTGAGCATCTGAATGTGGACTATTCAATTTTATGGAACGCAGACAAATGCCCAGAACCGCTGCTCCCATTTTTAGCGTGGGCGCTATCCGTTGATTATTGGGAAGAAAGTTGGAATCAAGAAAAGAAACGTGAAGTAATTCGTAACGCATTCAGAACGCATAAATACAAAGGAACAATATCAGCAATCAAGCGTGCTATTGAGCCGTTTGGCTATATCACCGATTTGACAGAATGGTTTGAAGAAACTCCCGCAGCACAAGCGGGAACATTTAGATTATCGATTGAAGTTCCCGCATCAGGATTAACTGAAAAGCTAAATAAAGAATTACTACGCTTAATTGATAACACAAAACCTGTATCACGCACGCTACGCCAGCTCATTATTACATTAACAAACATCTGCGATACAAACACAGCAAGCACTATCACGACTGGCACAATTACAACTATTTATCCTAAGGACTAAAAAATGGCAAAACAATATTATTCAATTTTGACGGCGCAGGGCGAATTAGATGTTGCTCAAGCAGTTGCTGATGTAGATACGGTTAAAGTTAAGAAAATTGCTGTCGGAGATGGCAATGGTGCAGCAGTTGTACCGCTTCGCACGCAAACAGCATTAATGCACGAAGTTTATCGCAACACTGTTACTGCAGTTTATTCTGATAGAAATAATAATCAAAATGTTGTCGTTGAACTAAATATTCCTCCTGAAATTGGCGGTTTTTATATTCGTGAAATTGGTGTTTATAACGAACAGGATCAGCTAATTGCGGTTGGTAATTATCCAGAAACATTCAAGCCAATGCTTTCGAGCGGTAGCGGTCAATCATTATTAATTCGCTTAATCTTAAAAGTGCAATCTGCTGAAAATGTTGAATTGACGATTGATAGTTCGACAGTTTACGCAACACGTTTAGAGTTAGAACCGCAAACGATAACAGCAGAATCACGTAATAAATTTGATCAAACAGGACATTCGCACGAAATTAATAAAGCAAGGGTCGGCGTTGCTGGTATCGTTGAGCTTAGCGATGATGATGATAGTGCTGATAATAATGATGATGATAAGAAAGCGCCAACATTAAGAGTTATTAAGAAACTAAAAAGATTGATCAGCGGTATCATCTCAAATCTGGCGAACTATATTCCAAATAGCAAAAAGTCAGATGAGATTAACTCAACAAGCTCCGACAATGTTGCGACAAGTTGGGCAGTTAAAAAAGTCTATGATCTGATTGTTGGTATTAAAGCGCATAATCAAGATGAATTTAAAAATAATATCATTGCAATAATCGGAGAGAAAACGCTGTCAGCGTTGGGTGTTAGATATGATTTTAATAATCCTAATGCGTGGTGGATATGCTTCGGCAAGCTTTTTGGGAACCTAATTATCCAAGGGGGATTTTTTAATGCAGGAGGTAATGAAATTAGAATAATTAGTTATCCGATTAGATTTAGTTCTGCGGTGCCAGTTAGAATGTTAACTCCTCATATGGCAGATGGTAATCAAAATCCGAATTCAGTTGTAATTACAAGATATGAAACAACTTGGATAAATCAAGCACAAGAATTACATGTAAAAGTTTATCTTAATAATCAAATTTCTGGATTTGGGTGTTTTTGGGTAGCGTTCGGAGTTTAGGATTTAAAACATCCGAACCATGCTAATGATGCTGTATTCTTGTTTGCTGATAACATTCTAGTTCCGTTATTTGTCGAGTAATAAAAATTTGTTGATATTGAATGATTTTCATTCATTATTTCTGCTTGACTGTTTAATGTATCATAGCCAAATATTGTTAGAGTTGTTTTTGTAGATACTGGATATATTATGTCAACGTAAGCAACGCCATCACTCATAACAACTCTTCCCCCTTGGCTAGCCAAGGGGGATTGATTAATAATTTGAATAGCGGTGATTATGTCACATTACCGATTACATATTCCTCAAAGCATTTCGTTGCAACTGGGGCTGATATGACAGACACAAACAATCCATGTGTTTTATCTTACGGCTTGGGTTTAAGTAAAATCCAGGTTTATGGCAGACGTATTACATCTATCACATCATTGTATAGTCGCTATGTGTCTGTTGGAGTCTAGCCAAGGGGGATACTTTTATCTAAATGGTGCTGAAAGAAAGTCTATTAATTACCCAATCACATTTAAATTAAAACCTCTTTACACCGGAGGATTTGCTCCAATTAGTGGCGACAGAAGTGTTATCGAAAATGTACAATTTAATAATACTTATTTTTCGTGCAGTAAATACACTGCTGGCGAAACAACATATATGTATTTAGCAACAGGTATTTAGCCTAGCCAAGGGATAGATACAGCAACAATTGATGGATATACTACAATTACATTTCCAATCTCATTTTTAAATAAAGGATCTTATAAGATTGTTGGGTTACACGCAGGTAGCGGATCAATTATCGTATCGGAAAGCAATCAAGGACCTAGGTTAGAGAATAAAATAACTCTAAAAGGTATGTCTCACATTGGCACCGTAGGCAATTGGTACTTACGTACATTAGTAATCGGATTTTAGCTTAATACCTTATAGCCAAGGGGGAGGTGTAATTATGAGCGGGACATCAATATCAATAACTCCCGCACTTAATTTTTTTAACTATAATGTTTTATATTGTGATGCAGTTGATATATCAGCAGACTTAACTGTTTCAGATAGAGATACAACAATGCAACTGACATATGGCACAAATGTGCTAAAAATTATCACAAAAGCAAATTTAGAAACTATAAAGTATTTTATGATTTGCCGATAAATACATATCTGCCCCACACTTCACTAAATGCTGGGTAATTTAGTCTTTCAGTAACGACTCTAAATGATGTTTGTGTATAAGAGTAAAAGCTATACACAATTGGATTTTGTGTGCTTGTATAATCTGATGCAAAAGCGCAAAGTGGAACATTAACTGCAATCGGAAAGTAAAATGTATCACCATCTTTTATTTTGTTTAAGAAATCTCCCCCTTGGCTATGCGATACCCCACGCACGATAGTTAATATAAGTTCCCTGCGTTAAATCATTATTGCTCCCAGTAATACGGATCATAACAACATTAAAACCATTATTATTCTGTTTTGATATTGAGAAATTATTTTCATACGATTCATCACTAGTCATTGTTGTGATTGTTGTATTTAATATTTTAGAAAATGATGTCGCATAATTTATTTGTCGTTCAGCAACAGAATCTTTTACAGTTGCTGTTGTTATTACATAAGCGCTTCCCCCTTGGCTCGGTTAATAAGCAATAACTACCCATTGCTGGGTATCCGCGTACGGCAGATTTTTATTAGTCAGAAAACGTATTTGTCTTTTATTGTCAGCTCCAATTACACTCCACGCATAATAATACGGCGGTGCACTATCAGTATCGCCCTCAATTTGTGCATTTGTAGCAAACAAAACTTTATTAACAATAACTGGTAGTGTAACAATAAATTGCGAAGAGTTAATGACAAACGTTCCCCCTTGGCTATGAAATGCAAATCGAAAACCAATGTAAACTACCTAGATAGATATCTGATTTTATATAAAAAAATATTTTATCATCCTTAGCATCTGAAGCACCGGAATAGACTGGGGGTTTTAAACTAGACGAATCAAAAAAATCACAATATAAGGTTTTTGAAAAAATAGGTTTGACAACAACAAAATCAATGTCGCTAGAATAATACCGTCCCCCTTGGCTCACTAAATGCCAATCATAACAGCTTTGATTGAACACGAATTTGACTGTCTAGTGCCACCCGACTGCAAAATTTCTCGGTTGAATACAATAGTTATAGATGTTGTTGATAGTGATAAATCAGCAGTCATTACATTACAAACACCAGATTCCACCCAACCCTCAGGATTGTTTTCATGCACTTCTGCATGCAATAAATTCTTTGAAAAAGATATCGGATTACTTAACTCAAAAATACCTATACCTCTACTTATAATCCCATTGTTAAATATTCCCCCTTGGGGAATGATTTTTGCGGGGTAAATTGAGTAAATTTGCTCAAAAATACATATTTAAGGATCAAATAAGTAACACGCTTAAAGCAGATATAGCAATGCTTTAAACGTGTTTTAAATTTTGTTTAAAAGATCATAAAAGTAGCACTATTTTAAAAGATTAATAGTTTTTCTGAGATGTTGTAGCGTTTTATGTGTGTAAACAGCATCACCAACATTGCTAGACGCATGACCCAATATTCGATCTCTGGCAACTTTATTTGCGTCGGCAGCGTCGAGTAATGTTGCAACTGTATGACGACAATCATGCGTATTATGCTTGGCTTTAATTACTCGCATTACTTTTTCAAATTGATTCGCTGCTTGTGTATATGAGAGAGGTTTTAAGTCGGAGTTCGAAAATAAATATTTTGATTTAGGATTCTCTTTTATTCTTCGTTCAACGATTGGCAAGATTCGAGGGTGTATTGGAATAATACGAATACCCGATTTTGTCTTTGATGTAACAATATCAAAATATTTTTGTTTAAGATTAATATTTGATTTTTTTAAATTCAATAACTCGCCCACTCTCATTCCCGTATATAGCAAGATTAATACAAGATCTGTATTTTCTTGAGTGCATTTCCAAACTTTATTTATTTGTTGTGTGGTAAATGGTTTATGAGGGTGCTTAATAATATTTTTCCCCATTTCAAGATATTTTCCAAAATCACGCTCACACCACTCATTGATTATTGCGTAAGCAAAAAGTTGATTAATTAATGATCTAACTTTTTTCATACTTGCATAAGATAAATTGTTTTTTCGCATTTTATCTATAACAGCTTGTAAATGTCGGTATTTTATTTTTGTTATCGGCATAGATATAACTTGTTCTAAATGTCGATAGCTATTTTTATAACTTTCAGCCGTAGATTCTGCGACATGTTTCGAGTGAATTGGGTACCACGCTTGAAATACTTTAGCTAAAGTAATTGATGGCTCAGGAATATCTTGCTGATTGTAGTTAGATAAAGCAGTAATAGCATCATCTTTTGTCGCAAAATAACCGATGATGTGATAAATTTGCCGACCATTTTTATCATATCCAACAGTTTTTCTCGCAATATAGGGTCTGCGTCTGTTGCCGCTTAATTTTATTACACTTCCGTAGCCATTAGGTAATCTCATCATTTTCTCCTATTTTTTAGTGTCTAACTTACAAGCTAACTTACAAGCTCTGTAATGTGATAAGTAATTTCACAAATTTATTAAATAGCATATAAATTAGCTGACAATCACAATAGCAATATCTCAACAACAAACAGAAACAAGGATTTGCTATGTCCGAAGAATACCTACACGGGGTCAGAGTCAACGAGATTACAGAAGGCATTCGCTCAATTCAAATGGTATCAACAGCCATTATTGGGCTAGTCGCTACTGCACCAGACGCTGACGATGATACTTTTCCGCTAAATAAAGCTGTATTGCTTACCAACCCACAAGCCTACATTGCCAAAGCTGGCACAAAAGGAACGCTAGCAAGATCACTAGATGGCATTGCTGATATTGTTAACTGTAAAGTGATTGTTGTGCGTGTGCCGGAATCAACACACGATGAATCAACGGAATCAGAAGAATATACGTCAGAAATGAACGCGAATATTATCGGCACTACTGACGCAACGGGAAATTATACGGGTATGAAAGCCTTACTCACTGCATCAGTTAAATACGGAATTAAGCCGCGTATTTTATGCGTGCCAAAACATGATACGAAAGAAGTTGCTGTCGAGTTAGCTGCATTGGCAGCGAAAATGAACGCGTTTGCTTATCTCTCTTGTTACGGTTGCAACACTAAAGAAGAAGTTATCACGTATCGCAAAAACTTCTCACAACGTGAAATCATGTTGATCTTTGGCGATTTCATTTCGTTTAATCCTATTACACTCAAAGATGAAGTCGATTATGCGGTCGTGCGAGCTGCAGCAGTGCGTGCTTATTTAGACAAAGAGCAAGGTTGGCATACTTCTATTTCTAATAAAGCGATTAACGGCGTTTCTGGCGTTACAAAAGAAATTTACTTTGATATTAACGACAGCTCAACAGACGTAAACTTTTTGAATGAAAAAGGCATTACCTGTTGTGTTAACCACAACGGATTCCGTTTTTGGGGCTTGCGCACCTGTTCGGACGAACCTAAATTTAAGTTTGAAGTTTACACCCGCACGGCACAAGTGCTGAAAGATACAATTGCACAAGCGTTTGATTGGGCGATGGATAAAGATATGTCGGTTACATTAGTGAAAGACATTATCGAGGGCATCAAAGCGAAATGGCGCGATCTTACAAATAAAGGTATGTTGATGGGCGGTAACGCTTGGATTACTGCAGATCTAAATTCGAAAGAAAATCTATCAGACGGTAAGTTAATTATTGATTATGACTATACACCTGTACCGCCACTAGAACAGTTGCAATTCAATCAACGCTTTACCGATTCTTATCTTGTTGATTTTGTTAGTCGAGTAAATTCATAGGAGCGTAACACATGGCAATGCCAAGAAAACTAAAATATATGAATATGTTTATTGATGGTAATAACTATCGAGGACAAGTTACCGAAGTTACGCAACCTAAACTGGCAATTAAATCTGAAGAGTATCGCTCTGGCGGAATGATTGGTGCGGTTGACGTTGATCTTGGTCTAGAAAAGCTGGAAGCAGAAATCAAGATGGGCGGTTATATGACCGAACTATTCCGCCAATTTGGCAAAAATATTTCAGACGTGCAATTACGTTTTACAGGAGCGTATCAACAAGATGATAGCGGCGAGGTAACGCCGATTGAAATTGTAATGCACGGTCGTTTTACTGAAATCGACCCAGGAAATAGCAAGGCTGGCGATGATACGGAACAAACATTTAAAGCCTCATTAACCTATTACAAGCTCATTGAAAATAGTCGTGATGTCGTTGAAATCGATATGCTGAATATGATCTATATCGTTGATGGCGACGATAAGTTAGCAGATCACCGAGCAGCAATCGGTATCTAATTTTTACACCACCCTATGCCCCGTAAAGGGGCTTTTCTCAATTACAACTTAAGGATTAAAAAATGACTAAAGTAAAAACAGATAATCAAAAAACAGTAACATTAACTGCAGGTATTCGTCGTGGCGAAAACACAATTACAGACATTGTGATTAATAAGCCGAATGTCTTTGCGTTAAAGGGGCTAAAACTGGT
Organism: Gallibacterium melopsittaci; assembly: GCF_042433085.1. Lineage (NCBI taxonomy): Bacteria > Pseudomonadati > Pseudomonadota > Gammaproteobacteria > Pasteurellales > Pasteurellaceae > Gallibacterium > Gallibacterium melopsittaci. Next base: position 104,227 of record NZ_JBHLWA010000001.1, on the reverse strand, counting down.
TGACGTACTTAATGTTGATGTTGACGCAATTACGAGGTTGTTACCTCGCGTTACCTCGCCAGCGTTAACAGAAGTGGAAATTAAATCGCTTGATATTGTTGATTTTACAGAATTAGCGACAAGCGTTATCACTTTTTTTATCAAACCGGATCAACTCGAAACGGCGTGATTTTAGTGCCAAAGACCGTTGATGACGCGATTGCAGATATTGCAACGGTCTTTCATTGGCAGCCATCAACATTTAACGATATGTACTTAGATGAATTAATGTCATGGCGTGAAAAAGCAATAGAACGAAGTCAAACGGAATGAAAAACGATTATCTAATTATTATTAACCCAGAAACGGGCAAGCGTGAAACCTCTTTTGTGATTGGTATTACTGCGCAGACATTTGAAAAAGCTAAAGAAATGGCGCGAGAGAAATATCCGAATTATCTCTATCTCGAAGATGACGGCACATTACAACAGCAACTTGTTAACCAGAATAAATTATATATTGATGGGCAAGTGGTTGATGCGCCTCCAGTCATTATTCCGATTGAGCAGCGGCAAGATGCGGTTTGGGAAAGGATTAAAGCGGAGCGCTATAAAAGAACGCATAGCGGCGTTTATGTCGCTAGCGTTGATAAATGGTTTCATACGGACGAGCCAAGTCGGCAACAGTACACATTTATGCGGACGTTACCAGTTTTCGAAACGCTAAACTGGAAAACAATGGACGGGACGTTTGTTGAAATGGATAAAACATTACTTGATAAGTTGTCACTAGCGATTTTGCAGATGGAACAAGCTAATTTTGCAAACGCAGAACAACACAGACTTGGAATGTTAGCAAGTGATGATCCAGATAATTACGACTACTCAACAGGTTGGAGCGAGATTTATGCAGCAGAATAATATTTATATCGCTTTTTATAAGGGGCAAAAACAAGGTAAATCACTATCCGCTATCTGGGCAAGGTTTTGCGATTGGTTAACGCGTAAAACAACGAAGGGTAAATATTCGCACTGCGAAATCGTTTATCGCACTAAGGAAGGCGATTATCATTGCTTCTCTGCTTCGGTGCGGGACGGCGGTGTACGTCATAAGCGAATGCAACTAGATTTAGAAAAATGGGATCTTGTGCCGATTGATTTAGATAAACGTTACTTAGATTATTTTTACAATGGAGTGAAAGGGCAAGATTATGATTGGCTTGGTGCGATTGGTGTTGTCTTAAAATGGCGACAATCTGCTAATAAATGGTTTTGTTCAGAATTTTGTGCTGCGGCACTGGGATTTAATCAAAGCTGGCGATTCTCCCCTAATGATCTCTATATTGTTTGCAAAAGAATGGCGGAAGATTTATAGCAATGTTTCAAAATTTCGCACTTGCTTCACTTGGATTGTTCGTTTTTATGCAGCGAACAATCCCTTTTCAATCATTAAGCCGTGAATCATCTTGGCGACATCCAACAAATAGCGTTATTGGCTTAATGCCAAAAACTCAATTTATTGGCAAAGAAAGCGAAACTATCACCATTAGCGGGCGTTTAGCTCCCGAAGTTACGGGCGGAAGAGTTAGCATTAAACTGTTGGAACTTATGGCAGATTTGGGCGACGCTTACCCGTTGATTGATGGCGCAACGTTTGAGCTGATAGGTTATTTCGTGATTGAAAAAATTAGTGAAGAACGGACAGAGTTATTCGGGGACGGCGCACCACGATTAATTGATTTTAGTATGACATTAAAGCGTACAGATGATCCGCTGTCTGTTAAGCTCGTGCAAAAAGTAATGGATTACTTATGATTGATATTATTAGTGATCTCTTTAATAGCAATCATCGCAAACCTATTTTTAAGGTTGTTGTTACATCAAAAGATGATAAAACGCAAAAAGATATTACACACATTGTCAGCGAGCGTTTAATCTCGCTCACGCTTACCGATAATCGCGGTTTTGAGGCAGATCAACTTGATATTACATTAAGCGATCACGATAGCGAGCTAGTATTACCGAGCCGTGGTGCAACAATTAATTTAGCGATTGGTTTTAAAGATGCAGGCTTAGTCGATAAAGGTAGTTATAAAGTTGACGAGATTGAGTTTAGTGGTCCGCCTGATACGCTTGTTTTGCGAGCAAGGTCGGCAGATCTATTCGGCTCACTAACAACAAAGCAAGAGCGTTCATTCCATAAAATAAAAATTAAAGATTTAGTGGCACAACTTGCCACGGAGAACAAGCTAAAACCGCTTTGCGATAAGGAACTTGGCGAGCAAACTATCGAACACTTAGATCAACAAAATGAAAGTACGATTAATTTACTCACGCGCCTTGCAAAAGAATATGATGCCATTGCCACGGTAAAAAATGGTTATTTAATGTTTTTCTATGCAGGCGAAATGAAAACCGCTAACGGTAAGCCGTTGCCGTCAATCTTGATTACAAAACAATCGGGCGATAGTTATCGTTTTAATATTGCGGAGGGAGATAATTATAGTGCAGTGCGTGCTTATTACTATGATCCAGATAGCGGCAAAAAAGGCGATGTTGTTATTGATGCAAATTCAGACATACAGCGAAAAAATGCTATAACAAAAACGGGTAAAGTCAGTAAAAATAAAAAAAATGTATTAGTTCAACATCAGCCAGTCGAAACGGACGCCAATCAAATGAAAACACTACGTCACGTTTATAAAACAGAAGCAGCGGCAATTACTGGAGCAAAAGCCGCATATGATAAAATGAAGCGTGGTGTTGCTAGTTTTTCGCTAACGCTTGCTTACGGCAGACCTGAATTAATCCCAGAAATGCCAGCCGTTTTGGCTGGCTTTAAGGGACAAATTGATAGTAGTAAATGGATTGTTACTCAAGTTACACATAATTTAAACGATAGCGGCTATACAAGTAATGTGGAGTTTGAGTTAAGTCCTAACAAGGAATAACATATTATTTTTCTAGTTTTTCAAAAATTTTATGCGAACGTATATCAAAAAATTGAGCAAATAAACGTTGATACCAAGAAATTTTTGAACATCTTTCTTTAGGAAATCCTTCAGCAATTAACTGTTCATTATAACAAATCTGCTCAAGAACTATTAGTACTGCCGGCTCTTTGCTATCAAGTTCACACATTTTAGCAGTAACATCATTGATTAACTTTTCAGATAATTCACTAGTTAATAGTAACGTCTGCAATTGAGAAAAATCATTAATAAAATCGCGATGATCCCGTGCTTTATCCCCAAAACCTATTACCAAGGCTAAACTAGAAGACACTGTAACTACAACACCGAAAAGTGTTGCTGCTAACTGATATTCTTGAGTAATTGCGTAAATTATACTAGAACTAAAAACTACTCCAATAAAATTAACAAATCGATTTAAACACTCAAAAAATTTACACCGTTTTGCGTTGTAACGAATTGAACGGTTAATATCGAATAATAGATCTTTTTTACTATTCTCTAATTCTATCTTGGTCATCTTTATCTTTCTCTTTATATGGACTTGGACGGTGACGGCTAGTATAGTCGTCACGCTCACAATAAAAGAAAGCGAAACCTTTTACATAATTGTTTAATATGTGATTTTGTTGATCACTTGTTATTATTGTTATCATCACGTTTCTTTACCGTATTTTTATAATCAGTATCTTTCTTGTTGTAAGGAGATGGTCTGTGCTTGTAAGTTTCTAAAGATACTGAAATTTTTTGCTTAGAAACTTCATTTATTCTTTTATTTAAATTTGTTGTCATTATTATTACCTACAAATACTCTCACACGGTACGCCGTCTTTATCGCGATCTAAACGCCCAACGCCGCATTGGTTAAGGTAAAACTTCGCTTCTTCACATGATCGCATTTCTTTGCAATAGCGTTTGCCGTCGTCACAGCTATATTCTTGTTTTGCTGCTAATGCGGACTGGGTTAATAATAATGCACTGATGATAAGAAGTAATTTTTTCATAAAATCAACCTATTTTTTAATTAAAAATTGAACATATTCATTTAATTTCTTATCGTTATACATTAACTCTTTATATTTATCTGAATGGCTTAATCCAGCTGTCAAAATCTCACTATCTGTCTTCAATACAACTAAATCATTAAATGACGATGCTATATTAAATTTATTCAATGCTTCTAAAGCTTTCTCTCTAGTAACAGTAACTGGTTTTATTTGATAAATATTTTTTAATAATTTAGATGATTCCATATCAACAGGAATAGATGAAACTGTCACTTTATCAAGAGTGGAATAAGTAAAAGTATTATAAACTGCATATAAAAAAGCACGATCAACCATATTTTTTATCACTTCTTTATCATCATTTGATAAAACGATAGGTGATATTCTTAGTTTCAGTGGTTTCTTACTCTCAATTTTTAAAGAATTATTTTCATTGTAGTAATCACCAAAGCTATCAAAAATATCAACTGCATTATCAAATTGAACTACTCCTACGTCATTTTGAGTAAATTTATAATCTTTTAACTCTTCTTGTGGAGTAAGTGCATAAGTATTAATACTGAATAATAAAGCAAAAAATAAAACTAACTTTTTCATTTTAAAGATCTCTTGGGTTGATTGGTAAAACTCTGATAAATTTGCCGCGAATTACAGCAGAACTAAAATCTTTATCGCTAATTGGAATCGGCTTATACCGTTCGTTATCAGATAATGCTAACATTCCTTGGAATGGAATTTTCTGTAAACGTTTAATATAGGTTTCTCCATCTAAATCAAAAATATAAATCCCCTCGCCGTTATAGCAATCAATACGAGTATCAATAAACACAATATCTCCTTTTTCGATTGTTGGGGACATTGAGTCTGTTGGTACGGAAATCATGCTAATACCGTCAGCGTTTTTAATTCCAACAATTTCAGCTAATCCTTGTTGCGAAAAATAGATTGATCGCACAATATCGGGAAATTCTTGATTAATAAAACCCTGTCTGCCTGCAACGGCATAAGCATCTAATTGATGAATACAATATTGATGTTCTTCATCTTCTTCATAGCTCATCGCAGAAATTACATTGTTTTCTATTTGCTTCTGCTCACCTTCGCCAGTTTTTAGCCAGTGAGGATCTACACCTAATGCGTTAGCAATTTCTACTATATTTTTAGGGTTTCTGGTATCTCCATTAACTATTTTAAAGATAGTTGGTTGAGCAACACCAACATCTCTAGCTAAATCAGCTTGAGATATATTTTTCTCTATTAACAATGATTTAAGTCTGTCTGCTAATGTTTTCATAATTTTCTCCTATACTCATTTTATACCCTAAGTTATAAAAATAAATGAACTTTTAAGTATTGACTTTAATACCTTAAGGAATTAATATTAGATCCAATCAATAACTAAAGGTATTAAAATGAATAAAAAATTAAAATCTTTTATCGATAAATTCGGTGGTCAATCTTATTTGGCAAAAGCCTGTGATGTTAGTCAGCCAACTGTATTTAAGTGGGTAAACGGTAGGAAAATGGATGTGAAATACATTCCGAAAATTATCGAGATTAGCAACGGTGAAGTAACTGCAAGAGATCTCCGTCCTGATGTTGATTGGGACACAATTAAAGCAAGTTTATAAAGGAAAGGTGGTGTAAATGGCAAATATCGATCATCGTTGCACAAACTGCGGGAGTCCAAATTTAAGAGTAAGGACATCGGAAAAGGTGGGGCTACTCGTCATTAGTACTACTCTTTATTGTAATAACTGCGGGACAAAACTTGAGGTAAAAAGTCAGATTATGCGTGTATTCACGCCGACATATCATGAGCGACCGGAAGCATTGCGAATAAATAAGCCGTTGTTACAAATAGACAATAAAACGCTAGATATGTTCGAAGCAGAACAACAGTCGTAATTCTTTTTTAATTAAAACACTGTGCAAATTATAGCCTTTTTAGTAAAGGGCGAGTTTTTTTTGCACCCTAAATTCGAGGATTTGAACAATGATTAAACAACCTTATCGCTACAAAGTCGTTAGACAGCAGAAAAAACGAACAAACTTTTTTGCATTAGAACAGCGTGTTACAGCGTTGGAGCGAATTGTCGCACAACAGCAAAGAATGAACGATTACTTAACAAGCCGTAATGAGATTATCAATTTGGCAAACGAAAGCTTGTTAGATCGGGTGGAAGCATTAGAAGCATTGCACTACAAGCCAACGTTTTTGAGTTGGTTATTTGGGAAATTAGGTAAGTAAGGGGTTGGCTATGGCTGCTGCAAATTTAGCAAAAGATGAGTTTTTTAAATCATTTCATCGACTTTACAACGAGTCAGAATTTGCGGCGGAGCGACTTTTTGAACAGTTAACGTTAATGCAAAAAACGGCGGTGGCGAGAGCGGCTAGCGTTGAGTTTAAGCGGCATTTGCGTGATTACGTTGTTAGTGTACAACGCAGTATTGGTCATGTCATTCGTGAGATGAAACGGATCGATCAGATGTTCGGGGCATTACCAGACTATTTAGCGAACACCAAGCTAAGCAAAATGTCATTTTTTGCTTATGTGCAGCAGGTGTTAGTCGAGTCGGAAATGAGTTGCGCGGCACGAAAATTTGAGCGGTTAACGTCAATGCAGAAGATGTTAGTGGCTAGAGTGGCAGAGGTTGAGTTTCGGGAGCATTTGCCGCAATACGATGCCAACGAGCAAGCAAAGATCATTACGGCTATTAGTCGAATTAGGCAGATTGCGCAAGCGTTTGTGTTACCCGTTAGTGTGAATGATTTTACAAAAATAGATTATGAGGTGGTGTATGAAGATTAAACAAAAATTAAGTGTTAACCGTGAAATGGTGAACGGGTCAATTTATTACTTTACGGAGAATTGCTTGGGTTATTTAGGGTTGTGTAAGCATAAACCTCGTGCTGAACGAGTGAAGTTATTAGCTAAGGCAAGCCTGCAACGAAAAGCTGCAGCGGAATTTATGCAGTTACGAGCAAGAATTAATAAAACATTAGCGGCAACTTATATCACTTTACATTAGGAGTAACAACAATGGGAGAACGTATCTTTTTCGATTTGGGCGAGCGTTTTTGCGTACAACGTGCAGAAAACGGTCAAGGTTTTTGTAAGACATCATATGTGTTTGATGTGAAACATGGGGTTTGGAAACCAGCTGAAATCACAGAATACACTAATTTTGAAGACTTATTGCTAGCGATTTTTAAGGAACAATTTGCTAAGACTGATCGCTCCCCTGTCGCTGTGTTTAATGCCGCCAATGCGGTTATCGGGCAGATGAAAGAAGAAGTGATTCGAGTAAGAGATTTGTAGGAGTTTATTGTGATTTATTCAGGGTGGCAGCAAGAACAGCAGTTTAACTATGTGCCAAATTATGTGCCTAATTTAAGTGAACCGCAGAATGTTCAAAGAACGCTGTCTAACCCTAATCCAACAAAAGCACAATTAGAACTGTTTAAGCTTAATTCTGATGATTATGATCTTATCGAGCAATGGTTATTGAAGTTACCTAGACAGCAACAACGTGAACATTTTAGAAAAATTTATATCCGTGAATATAAATCCGTTAAAGATGATGGAACTATTGCATTTAAGGTCGGCAACAAACAACGTAAGCACGCTAACGAAGCAATCCGCGAAATTTTACTAAACCGTTTAGATATGGTTATGCAACGCTATGATTTTGATGTGGCGTGGGTCGATATATTGGAAGTCGGATTATCACGAAGAGAAGAAGAACTCGCAGAATCAGACGAACTTACAGACGTACAACGAGAACAATTAAGCGAACAACAAAAAGCACAAATTAAACGTGATAACACAATCAGACGTATTAAAAACCGCATTACAGCAGAAAAATCAAAATTTAAAACGCTAGAAAAGGCAAAATTGCCGTTTTTTATGTTGTCGCCTGGGCGTGTTGAAGAAGTTGCAGAAACATTAAGTAAGCTTATCTCAAACTATCAATATGATTTTATTTTGCAATTTGTTGATAAAAAGCATGAGTTATCAGCAGCGGGTAAAGACGCTATTTTTGTCGAACTATATCAAAAATTAGGGGATCTGTTAGAGCATATTGGATTCCCGATTCGTTATTGGCAACAATTTAATGATGTAGATAGCAAACCGTTATCTAATGCACAAGTCGATAAAGCCCTAGCAGAAATTGCTCGTAAAAAATATTGGCTAAAACGTATGCAACAAACGCAAAAGCGACAAGTTGAGCATATCGCTATTGCGTGCGGTGAAGTGCAAAAACGTGTTGCACCGTATATCTCAAACAGTGCCTTTTATCAACACGCACAGCAAGTCAAAAAGAATTACGATTTTTTAAAGCAAATGGTGCTTGAGAATATCGACGACCCTAACGAACAGGTCGATTTACTTGATATGTATCTCCGCTCCTCATCTAATCCATCTTTGCGTCGTTTGGAGATGATGACAAGATTGCGGGGCATAGAAGAATGGGCAGAAAGTGAAAACGCCGTCGGTTTATTTATCACATTAACAGCTCCGTCAGCCTATCACGCACAACATCAGAATGGCGCACAAAATAAAAAATGGAATGGTGCAAGCCCTCGCGAAACTCATCAATATTTAAATGCCGTATGGCAACGTTATCGTGCGTTATTAGCAAAAAGGGATATTAAATTTTACGGTGTGAGAATTGCTGAACCACATCACGACGCAACACCGCACTGGCATTTATTGCTATTTGTACACGCAGATCACAAAGCTGCCGTAATCGAGCTATTTCGCCAAAAAGCCCTTGAGAAAGACGGTGACGAAAAAGGGGCGAAAGAACATCGTTTAAAAGTAGATGAAATCGACAAAGAAAAGGGATCGGCAGCTGGTTATCTTGGTAAATATCTCGCAAAAAATATTGATGGTTTTGCTCAAAATGGCGAAATGTCGGACGAAGTCGAAAACTTATCACTAAAAGACAATGCAAAACGCGTAAAAGCGTGGGCAAGTATTTGGGGAATTCGTCAATTTCAATTTTACGGAGCTTCCAGCATTGGCGTTTGGCGTGAATTGCGTCGTTTAACACGAGCATTAGAAAACAACAAATTAGAAGAATTACGCATTTGTGCAGATATTGGCGATCAAGCCGCATTTTTACAGCGTCAAGGCGGAGCAGGAGCAAGCCGCAAGGAATGGCTTGCGGTATTGAAATATGAAGAAAGCGAACCAAACGCCGATGGACAAACTTATAAAAAGGTCGTTGGCGTGATGGAAAATCCAAAAAACAACCCGACCCCTGAAATAATTAAAACCAGAACAAAGAAATGGGCAATCAAAAAGAAATCGCAAAGCGAAGATGTCGCCACAACCGCAAATCGTGAATCTGCTCAAATTGGCGGGCTTGCCCGCCCTTGGACTTGTGTCAATAACTGTAACCGTTCAAATATTAAACAATTGCTAAGAAGTGAGCTGAATTTGATATTAGGAACAGCAACAGAACATCACATTGATTATTTATTGAACGGAAATCGGTTGTATATAACAAGGTTTAACTATTTAGAGCTAAGAAATGAACGATTATTAATGAAAAATCGTGATGAAACATTTAACGATGTGAGGTGATTATGGAACAAATTACAAACCAAGTCCAAGCACTATTAGAAAAATTGCAAGCAGTAGAAGCGTTATTACTGCAGCAAAAAGAAACTCTAACAGAAGATAGTAAAGAGCTTTGGACAGTGGCAGATATTGCGGCTTATTTTAAGTTAAGCGAGCGTCATATTCGCGGCGCGGTCATTGCGGATCCATATTTTCCGCAACCAGTGCAAGTTCCATCTCAGCGTGACATTAGAAAGAAAAGCTCAAGTTTACGTTGGATTGCAGGCGATGTTGTGCGGTATGCAGAACGTAAGAAAGCAAAGAGATGTTAGGGGAAAAGAAAATGTTTGAAGATATTTTAAAAAACTTTAGAGTTTTTATTCATAAATATGCAAATACAACAGAAAATATGAAAGTGGAATTAAATGATTCCACTATAGCAGATGTAGTATTTGATTTTGGATGTAAAAGTCGTGATGATTTATCTGAAATTCTTTTGGGCGGTGTAAGATTTGTTCTTATTGATGCGGATCGTAATATATTGCTAAATGATAAAAATGGTGATTGTTTATTGATTTTTGATAATGATTTTGAAAGAGATAAAAGTAATAGATTATGTCTAGCTAGCAAAAGAATGATTAAATTTGTTAAAAAAGTTAATGATACTTATGTTGGCTTGAATGAATTATATGTAAAAGACAACGAGGTTTATTATACTGTAGATTATGAATATGTAAGCGGAGCAAAAGAGATTGTTTTTTGTTCAGAATCAGTTGCACATATAATGTTATTGAGGAATGGTTTAATTTTTAAAAATAGATGTGATGCAGAAAAGATGGCATCTGCATTATTAAGATATGAAAAATAATATGAAAGAATTATAACAGTAACAAGATTAAAAACCGCTAAAAGCGGTTTTTTATATAGATTAGTTAATCAAGCAATTTAACCACATCAACCATATTCGGGGCATAGTAAGTATTAAGCAGAATTTTAATATCTCTATGCCCTGATATTTTTGCAAGTGTCATTACATCAACTTTTTTGGCGAGCCGTGTTAGCGCTTCACGGCGGGTGTCGTGGAAATGTAAGTTACTCTCTTTTAAACCTGCTTTTTCTTTTAGCTTCCGAAATGAATAATCAAGCTGCTTAGCTGTAAGCCTAAATATAAAATCAGATTCACCGCTATTTTGTTCAAGCTGTTTAATAATTTGATAAGCTTTCGTTGATAGCGGAACATCTCTTGCGTAGCCGTTCTTTGTTGCGGGTAAATGTAAAACGCGAATTTTTCGGTTTAAATGTTCCCATTTTGCATTGCAGATTTCTCCAGCACGCATTCCTGTTTCTATAGCAAACAGCATCGCGGCAGCGGTTTTTTCAGATTGGGAATATAATAATTTTTCGCTGTCGTATTCTGCTGCAAAAACTAAAGACTTGATTTCAGATTCTTCAAAGCGTCTTGTTCTTGATGGTAGAGGCTTTGGGCGTTTAATATTCTCAATGGGATTGACTTTAAGTAATTTCCATTGATTTGTCGCGATTTTGCACAAATTAGATAACGTTGCAAATTCTCTGGCAACAGAGGATGACTTTATTTGCGTCAATCTTGTATCTCGCCATTTTATAAAATGTTCTTCAGTGAGATCTGATAATTGGATTTTCCCGATGTTGTTAATTTTCGCAATTTTGAGTAATCGTAAACTTTCGGCTCGGTATGTCTTTTTATTGATAGACACTTCGTGGATGTATTTATCTATCAAATCGTCAAATGTTATATCTTTTGGTGCAGTATCGTACACACCAAGAGCTATATCTGATTCAATTTTTAACGCCCACGCTTGAGCTTCTGCCTTAGTTCTGAAATTAGCAGATCGAGTGATATTTCTGCGTCGAATCTGGACTCGCCAGCCTTTTTTTAACTTGGATATAGTTGCCATTTTCTGCTGTTAAATTTGTTAAATCTTGTAACATTTAAAGAAATTTTTTGGTGCAATTTTGGTGCAATTCATTTCTTTAGTGATCATTTTGGATCATTAAACAGACAATATTATAGCATTCAATACTGTATAAATATACAGTAATTATACTGTAAAAAATGGCATTGATTTTTTGTATCTATATGATTTAAAAATAGAAATACTACAAATAAAAAAATCCCCTTTATTCGGGATAAATAAAGGGGAAAACATTTGGAGTCATATTTTAGGGTACGAAGCGGATTATAATTAGTTAAATGTTATAATGCAATAACATTTTTAATATTTTTTTAACTTTTTTAACTTTTCTTTTCTCCGTGTGGATTACGCGTATCTGCATCAACTAGGTTTCGCATTAAGAGTGCATACTCTAGCTGAACGTCCTCAGGCACTGGTATCATTACAAAGTGCCCATCTCCTAAAGCTGCTTCTACTGCTTCACCTTTACGATTAAACATCTCTTTAATTGTAAAAATAATGTTACCATTTGGTGTCATCATCTCCACTTCATCGCCTAATAGGAACTTATTTTTTACGGCAACTTCTGCCATACCATTACGGCGAATACCAGTAAATTCTCCTACAAATTGTTGGCGCACTGAAATTGAATAGCCATAATCATAATTTTGATATTCATCATGTGTATGACGACGTAAAAAACCTTCTGTATAACCACGATGTGCTAATGATTCTAAAGTTGTTAATAAACTTTCATCAAATGGTTTACCTGCAGCTGCATCATCAATCGCTTTACGATAAACCTGTGCGGTTCTTGCACAATAATAGAAAGATTTTGTACGACCCTCGATTTTTAATGAATGTACGCCCATTTTTGCCAACGTTTCCACATGTTGTACAGCACGTAAATCCTTAGAATTCATAATATAAGTACCATGCTCATCTTCAAACGCCTGCATTTGTTCTTCTGGCCGTTGACTTTCTGTTAACAAAAAGACTTTATCTGTAGTTGCACCTTCACCTAACGTTGGAGCAACATTTTTAATTGGGATCAACTTATTGCCATCAACAATATTGCCAATCTCATCTTCTTGCCCTTCTTTCACTTGATATTCCCAACGACACGCATTGGTACAAGTACCTTGATTTGGATCGCGTTTATTAATGTACCCAGATAATAAACAACGCCCAGAATACGCCATACATAATGCACCATGTACAAACACTTCAATTTCAATATCTGGTACTTGACGACGGATTTCGGCAATCTCTTCTAACGATAATTCACGCGATAAAATGACTCGAGTTAAGCCCATTTGATGCCAAAATTTTACACTCGCCCAATTCACCGCATTGGCCTGTACTGATAAATGAATTGGCATATCAGGAAAATGCTCACGCACCAGCATAATCAAACCAGGATCAGACATAATTAACGCATCTGGTCCCATTTCTACAACGGGTGTTAGGTCTTTAATAAAAGTTTTTAATTTGGAATTATGCGGTGCAATATTTACTACCACATAAAACTTCTTACCTAATGCATGTGCTTCATCAATCCCAATTTTAAGATTAGCATGATTAAATTCATTATTCCGCACACGTAAACTATAACGAGGTTGTCCTGCGTAAACCGCATCTGCTCCATAAGCAAAGGCATAACGCATATTTTTTAATGAGCCTGCAGGAGAAAGCAGCTCTGGTTTGTTATATTCAGTTGTCATAATTATCTCTTATTTCTGATCTCAGGTCAGGTTATGCCATTAATAAGGCATAAATAATGGGGCAAGAATTTTAATCAGCCACCGCTAAGAATGCAAGTGGCTAATTGGAAGCCTATTGTGTTGATGATGCTTCTGCGAGTAACTTCTCCCACAAACATTGATTGCCACTTTTTTTATTTATCAGTTCAATATATTTTTGGTGGGCTGCTAATTCTTCTGCAGTAGGTTTTAAAATGGCTAAATTATGACGCTTTATCACGCTTTTTTCTTCATTTTGTGCCATATTTCCAGATGTCACTGCTAATGGCTCTGCATCTAACATTAGGCTTCCTTGCCCACCTGTCATTGCTAAATAAACATCTGCCAAAATCTCCGCATCCAGTAACGCACCGTGCAAAGTACGCTTGCTATTATCAATACCTAAACGCCCACAAAGCACATCTAATGAATTCTTCTTCCCTGGATACATCTGACGAGCCACTTTTAATGAATCCGTCACTTTACACAGTTCATCTGTTTTTAAGGTTTGATGTAATAATTCAAACTCTTGATTGATAAAAGCAACATCGAAGGGAGCGTTATGGATAACTAGTTCAGAACCTTTAATAAATTCAATAAATTCGTTGAATACATCAGCAAATCGCGGCTTATCTGCTAAAAATTCATTAGTAATACCATGAACTTCAATCGCAGCGGGATCAACTTCACGATCAGGTTGTAAATAAACATGAAAATTACGTCCTGTATGTCGCCGATTAAGCAACTCCACCGCACCAATTTCAATGATGCGATGCCCAATTTGCGGTTCACTACCCCCACTCATCCCCGTGGTTTCTGTATCTAGCACAACAATTCTATTTTCATTAATTTGCATACTTTGTTTTTCTTTTCTCAATGGACTCTCTATAATTGAACGCTATTTTAACAATTCAAATTTTGTTATGCGAAAAAAAATCGAGATTTTTACAGATGGTTCTTGTTTAGGTAATCCTGGTGCAGGTGGGATAGGGGTCGTATTACGCTATAAACAACACCAAAAACAGCTTTCTATTGGTTATTTCCTAACCACTAACAATCGAATGGAATTATTAGCTGCCATTACGGCATTAAATGCACTAAAAGAACCTTGCGAAGTCACACTTTACAGTGATAGCCAATATCTACGCAAAGGTATCACTGAATGGATCAGTAAATGGAAACTTAATCAATGGCAAACCAGTCAAAAAAAGCCAGTTAAAAATCAAGACTTATGGATAGCATTAGATCAAGCAATTCAAGCCCATCATATTCATTGGCAATGGGTAAAAGGGCATGCTGGACATCCAGAAAATGAATTATGCGATCAATTAGCAAAACAAGCCGCAGCTCAACCAACACAAACAGACAACGGTTACCAACCTGAAAATTAACTAGATAAAAATGCTGCTTTAATCATTAAAGCAGCATTAAAATCTAAAAATTTGCCTTTAAAGATATAATCTGTTACCCTCTTTAAGTTTTTTGACACTTTTATCGGAAACATTATGTTTCCATCTAATTTAGATTGCTTAATTCTTAAGTTATCTACCACTTTGCAAAACTGTTGTTACAACCGCTTTTGCTTTCAATGATAAGGCCTTATGCATACTTATCATCTAAATAAAAAAATATGGGAGATCTTATTTTGAATTTACTACGTTATTTCAAAACAACGAGTACATTTAAAGCACCAATTTTTGTGCCAAGTATTATATTTATCTTAGGTGTAACAGGATTAGGGATTTTTACACCGCAAACAACAGAAACCTTACTGAATAGTATTAAAAGTCATATTTTTACTAACTTTAGTTGGTTTTATGTTATGGCAGTATCCATTTTTATCCTTTTCTTACTGCTACTTTGTGCTAGTAGCCTAGGAGATATTAAATTAGGTACTGAAAATGAAGAACCTGAGTATCCATTTATGTCATGGATGGCAATGTTATTCGCCGCTGGAATGGGAATTGGTTTAATGTATTTCGGTGTTGCTGAACCTATTTCACATTATGTTGCTCCTCTGGCTACTAATGCTACTCAAACGGAAAAAGTTGAAAATGCGTTACTTCTCTCCTTTTTCCATTGGGGTATCCATGCTTGGGCAATTTATGCCGTTATCGGTCTAACGCTTGCGTATTTCAGTTTCCGTTACAAATTACCACTAACAATCCGTTCTGGCTTTTACCCAATTTTAAAACATAGAGTATCTGGCTTCTGGGGGCATGTGATTGACATTGTCGCCTTATGTAGCACCGTATTCGGGGTCACTACTACCTTAGGTTATGGCGCATTGCAATTAGATGCAGGATTACATGCTGTTGGGTGGATGGATGATCGTAGTTTAACAACGCTTTCTATCATTATCCTTATTGTGATGACATTAGCGGCAATTTCTGCAATTACAGGCGTTGCTAAAGGGGTTCGCCGTTTAAGTGAAATTAACTTAGGTATGGCGATCTTATTAATGATATTCGTCTTAGTTGCTGGCCCTACGATCTATCTATTTAGTAATTTTTCGGAAAACATTGGTAATTACCTTAGTAACTTTATTGAATTAAGTTTCCGTACCTTTGCTAATCAACCTGAAAAACAAGGTTGGTTTAATGGTTGGACTGTTCTTTATTGGGCATGGTGGGTTTCATGGGCACCATTTGTTGGTTTATTTATTGCGAAAATTTCTAAAGGACGTTCAATCCGTGAATTTATTCTCGGTGTATTATTCGTTCCATCGCTCTTTAATGCACTTTGGATGACAATCTTCGGTGATACCGCAATTTGGATCGATCAACAAACGCAAGGCGAACTTGCGGCATTGAGTAGCAATACTGAAGCATTATTGTTTACCTTTTTTGAACATTTACCAGGGTCAACTATTGCTTCATTGATTGCAATGTTAATTATTGCACTATTTTTTATTACCTCTGCTGATTCAGGTATCTATGTCATTAATAACATTGCTTCACAAGGTAAAGATCGTTCACCAGCATGGCAAAGTGCATTCTGGGCTATCTTATTAGCTGCTTTAGCCATTGCTTTATTACGTTCTGGCGGATTAGCTGCACTACAAACAATGACCTTAATTATTGCCTTACCTTTCACCTTAATTATGTTATTACTTTGTGTTGGGTTATGGCGTGGTTTGATGGTAGATAGCCAATACTTTTCGAAAAAATTTGCCCACGGTAGTTCAGTTTGGACAGGTAAACAATGGCGTGAACGGTTAAGTAAAATTATGACGCAACCACAACGTGCCGACATCAAAGCATTCTTTGATAAAATTGTATTACCAGCATTTACTGAATTAGAAACCGAACTTAAAAGTTATGGGTTAAATGTTGCGATTAAACATTATGCCCCATTACGTATCGCATTAATTGTTAAAAATGACAATATTCATAATTTTGTGTATGGCGTATCTAGTGAAAAGCGATCATTGTCCAATCTATTAATTGAAGATGATAGCTTGCCACATATCGAACGCCATAATATTTATGAACCAATTACGTTTTTTAATGATGGGCGTGAAGGTTATGATGTGCAATATATGAGTAAAGATGAATTAATCGTGGATATTTTGAAACAATATGAACGTTATATGAATCTTGCTTTTGATGATACACATAGCTTATTACTTAACGATTTATCATAGACATAACGAAAAACTAAAAGCCCCACTTAAATATCGATTTGAGTGGGGCTTATTACCTACAAAAAATAAATATTTTCAGGGAAAGATAAACTCAAATATTGTCGAACCAAAAAACAATGCAAGTGCCAACCCAAAAAGAGCAACAATACCTGGTAATAAAAATGCTGAAACCTGTGCCCGAGCTGTATTATACGATGATAAAAACATAAGAACTACCAGTATCAACCCTATTACTGCTAAAGGAACAACCATATAAGACCAAACAAAATCAGACATACATCCCCCTATCAAAACCCTGCGTATATATAATGTACAATTATAAGTAAAGATGAATTAATCATGGATATTTTGAAACAGTATGAACATTATATGAATCTTGTTTTTGATGATACACATAACGATTTATCATAGACATAACGAAAAACTCAAAGCTCCACTTAAATAATGATTTGGCTGGGGCTTATCAAAAAAATAAATATTTTAAGAAGTCCAGAAAGAGTGCAGCCAAATAAGTTAAGAAGTCCAGAAAGAGTGCAGCCAAATAAATTATAAATATAAAAAAGCCAAGATAAGGAATGCCTCTCTCAAAGAGCCAATCATCAATATGAGGCTCATCTTCTATATTTTTTCTATTTTTTCTATTTTTCATATATTTTCTATATTCTGCTGCCGCTATTCTTCTATCCGGTGCATAATCTTGTGGCCAAAATAATTTAATGCCAATTATTACCATACTAATTATAGCTACAGGAACAACCATATAAGACCAAACAAAATCAGACATATCGCCTCCTATCTAAAACTTCGCATAATATAATATAAGATAAATAAAAAATCTTTATCTTATAAGCCTAAGTAATTTAAATAGCCAATAACCACTAGCTATCCACACGATGTTTAATAAGAAATCCGATTAACCAATTTAAATAACAATGAATCCGCTGTTTGTGATAACTGCGTAAAATCGCCTTGCTCCACTAACTTAGCATTATCCATCACAATGACTTGATCAAACTGAGATAACCCTGTTAATCGATGGGTAACCATAATAACCGTTTTATCTTGGCAGTACTCAAGCAATAATGCCAACACTTGCCGTTCAGTTTCCCGATCTAGCCCTTCCGTTGGTTCATCTAATAAAATGATTGAAGCAGACGATAATAACACACGAGCAATGCCCAAACGGCGTTGTTCACCGCCTGATAAGGTGCGTCCACCATCACCTAACCACGTTTCCAAGCCTTGTTCTTGTGTTAATAAATAACCTAACCCTACTTTCGTCAATAATTCTGCCAGTTGCTCATCACTCGCCGTTGGATTAGCCAATAATAAATTCTCACGCAAGGTATCGCTAAAAATATGTACACGTTGCGTTAATAAAATTATCTGCTCGCGTAACGTTGCTTCACTATATTGTGCTATCGGCTTGCCCGCTAACAAAATATCACCTTGCGTTGGTAAGTAGTTGCGAATAAGCAGTTGTAATAAGGTCGATTTACCACTGCCTGTTTTCCCCAAAATAGCGATTTTTTGCGCTCTAGCAAGCGAAAAACTAACATCATCTAACGCTTTTTCTGACATATCAGGATAAGCAAAAGAAAGATGCTCAAATTGAATCAACTTCTCTTGTGGCACAAACTCGGTTACTGTTCCATCAAATTTCACCAAAGGTTGTTGCGAAATAATCTCTGTTACGTGTTCTGCCGAAGCAATCACTTGCCCTAAATGCAAAAATGCCGCTCCGATTGGCATTAAAATTTCAAATGAGGCTAATGCCGAAAAGGTGACTAACGCAATCAGTGCTAATTTAAAATCCCCTTCGCCCATAGGTGTTGCTGCTGCCAACCAAAGAGTAATCACCACAATCACACCATTAGCAAACAATAATACTGCACTAGATAACCCAGCTAATTGTGCTTCTCGCTGTTGATTTTGCAGCCATTGCTGTTCGGTTTGTTGTAATTGTTGTGTAACCCTATCGGTCGCATTAAACAACAATAACTCCGCTTGTGCTTGGATATATTCCACAAATTGGCTACGATATTTTGCTCGATTTGCGGTCAATGTTGCACCAAATTTTTGCCCTAAGTGGTAAAAGACTGTTGGAATTACACATAATAAAAATAGCAAACTGCCCGCAATAAACCACGCAATTTTGACATCAAGAAAACTGATCCCAATGCCAATAAAAATGATCATACAAATAGCACTTACAAATGGTGCGAGCAGACGTAAATATAATGTATCCAAGGTATCCACATCAGCCACTAATCGATTTAACAACTCGCTATTACGATAACGGCTTAATACCGCTGGACTAAGTGGAATAATTTTAGCAAACACCATTACCCGCAATTTGGCTAAAATTTCAAAGGTAACATCATGCGTAACAATCTTTTCAAAATAACGAGCTACCGTTCTGCCAATCGCTAAACCTCTTACGCCAGAAGAAGGATAAAAGAAATTAAATAGAATCGACACGCCAGCTAATGCCGATGCTGCTAAAAACCAGCCTGAAAGTGTTAATAGTCCAATGCTCGCCGCTAGCCCTGTCAGCATTAGCACAATTCCCAATAACAGACGACTTGGGGAATGTTTAAACATTGCAAAAAAAGGAAGTAATGAACGCATTAAATTATCCTTAGTTAAGAACGGTTTCACGTTGTGCTAAGAGATCAGCAAAATAACCTTGATGTTGCAGTTCGCTAAAGGTACCTTGTTGCACGATCTCGCCCGCTTGCATCACTAAAATTCGATCTGACTGTTTCAGATCTTCAATTCGATGTGTAATCATTAAGGTTGTTTTGCCCTGACTCAGTTGCTGTAAACTTGCCAATACTTGATTTTCTGAACGTGCATCTAAACTAGCTGTTGGCTCATCTAATAGCAGTAACGGTGTTTCTGTTTTTAGTAATGCTCTCGCCACCGCCAATCGTTGCGCCTGCCCTACGGATACCCCTAAACCGCCATCTTGTAGTACTTTATCGAGTAAAGGAATCAATTCTGTAACATAGGCTTGCGTCAAAGCAGACTGTAATTGTTCTTCCGTTGCCTGTGGATTGGCTAAGCGTAAATTCTCACGGATCGTTCCCTGTAACAGAAAAGGATTTTGCCCTACCCACGCCAATTTATTACGCCACGATGTGACATTAAGCTGATTTAACTCAATGCCATTGATCCGCAAACTCCCTTGATAGGGTAAAAAGCCAAGTAATACATTCATTAATGATGTTTTACCTGCACCACTTTGCCCAACTAAGGCAACATTTTCTCCTGAATTAATAGAAAAACTGAGTGGCTTAGTTAATGGAGTACCTGTCGGCGACAGTACGACTAATTGTTCCGCTTGCAACTGAATTGCATCTGTATTCAATTCCTGCTCACCTTGTTGAGCAATTAAAAAGTCTTGTGTAAGAAATTCCTCAATCGTTTCTGCTGCGCCTACTGCAGCTGCTTTATCGTGATAATAAGTCCCAAGATCTCTCAATGGTTGATAAAACTCTGGTGCTAAAATTAAACAGAAAAAACCTGAAAACAAGGTTACACCTGTGCTATATCCACCAAAATTAATCTGCCCTAAATAACTAAAACCAAAATAAACCGCAGTTAACGCAATCGAAATAGAAGTAAAAAATTCCAACACCGAAGAGGAAAGAAACGCAACTCTTAATACATCCATTGTCGTTTCACGAAAATCCTCGCTTCGTTCTTCAATTTGTTCTGTTTGCTCTTTAGTACGATTAAAAATGCGTAAATTCTCTAATCCTTGTAAACGATCCAAAAATTGCCCACTTAAACGTGCCAACATATTGATATTACGCTGATTTGCCTCAGATGCTTTTTTCCCAACTAAAATCATAAATAATGGGATCAAAGGAGCAGTTAATAATAAAATTAATCCTGCTGCCCAATTAATTGGAAACACGGCAATTAATAAAATTAATGGTGCAATACCAGATAAATATTGTTGTGGTAAATAGCGTGCATAAAAATTGTGTAAGTTCTCGACTTGTTCCAATGCCAACGTTGCCCAGCTTCCCACTGGACGATAAGTTAATGTTGCTGGACCAACTTGTTCTAATTTATGCAAAATTTGTTGGCGTAGATGTTGGCGTAATAGCTTACCACTATAAAAGCCTACTTTTTCTCGTGCATATAACAATCCAGCCCTTACCGCAAAAATCAACGGCAATATAAGAAATATTCCCCATAACTGCTCTCGTGGCATACCAACAATAATCAGATTATGCAACAACGAAGCTAATAACCACGTTTGCACAACTAATAAAATGGTCGAAATAATCGCAAAAAGCAGATTGAGTTTAAGCGGTTTTTTAATGATTTGACTTTGCTGTCTAAGCCAAGTTTGTAGCTGTTTCTGGCGAGATTTATCCATAACCTAAAAAATCGAGAAAAATACAATAAAATCCCCTCAATAATGAGGGGAGTGAATTAAAATATTATGCGTTTTGAGCGTCTAAGGCATCAAGATAACGTTCCGCATCTAGTGCTGCCATACAACCTGTGCCAGCAGAAGTAATCGCTTGACGATAATGTTGATCCATCACATCACCCGCTGCAAAGACCCCTTCAACAGACGTTGCTGTCGCATTACCTTGTAATCCTGATTTCACCACAATATAGCCGTTATTTAAGGCTAATTGTCCTGAAAAAATATCGGTATTTGGTGCGTGTCCGATCGCAATAAAGACGCCCTCCACCTCAACTTTTTCTTGCAAATCAGATTGGGTATCTTGTAACTGTAAATGCGTTACCCCCATATTATCGCCACACACTTCGGTAAGCGTACGGTTAGTATGCAAAACAATCTTGCCCTCTTCGACTTTCTTCATTAAACGATCTAATAAGATTTTTTCACTACGGAAGCTATCACGGCGATGAATAAGATGCACTTCTGAAGCAATATTCGCAAGATATAATGCCTCTTCCACTGCCGTATTTCCGCCACCAATTACCGCCACAGGCTTATTGCGATAGAAAAAACCATCACAAGTTGCGCAAGCTGACACACCACGTCCTTTATAAGCCTCTTCTGACGGCAAACCAAGATATTTCGCTGAAGCCCCCGTTGCAATAATCAACGCATCACAGGTAAAGGTTTGACTATCGCCATAAAGGGTAAAAGGACGCTTAGAGAGATCGACCTGATTAATATGATCGAAAATAATTTCTGCCTCAAATTTTTCTGCGTGTTCCAGCATTCGCTGCATTAATTCTGGGCCTGTTGTTTCACCTGCATCTCCTGGCCAGTTTTCAATTTCATTGGTGGTTGTTAACTGCCCACCTTGCTGTAAACCTGTTACTAATACTGGCTTTAAATTAGCACGTGCCGCATAAATCGCTGCGGTATAACCTGCAGGGCCTGATCCTAGGATTAATAATTTACTATGCTTGCTTGTCATATTTTGCTCCGATGTAATTTGTTATTTATTCTGCTTCACGACTTAATAAAGCAATGAATAGACGAAACGGCGATATTTATTCGTTAATGGATCACTATTCCCCATTGCCGACAAAATCGCGAGATACTGACGTTTTACCTCGCCCTCTTCTGCATTGAGATCTTTTTGTAAAATCGCCAATAATAAATTTAACGCTTCTTCGTTTCGATTCGCTTGATGTAATTGTACTGCTAATTTTATCGCAATTTCAGGGGTTGGATTACGTTGATAATCTTGCTGTAATTGTTGAATTTCTGGGGTATCTGCCGCTTGGATTAATAACTCAATTTGTGCTTGCAATCCTTGCCAACGGCTATCACGATCTTGCAATGGAATCTGTTTTAAAATCTCCTGTGCTGGTTCAACTTTCTTCATCGCAATATAGGTTTCAGCATAAAGTAAAGCGACATCACTATTTTTCTTATCAGAAAGTTCCCACGCCTCTTTTAACAAAGGTAATGCTTGTTCGTAATTCTCAACAGCCAGATAATCCAATGCTTGATTAAATTTGATCTCATCTTCTTTTGGCAAAATAACGCTTAAACGTTGCTGTAACTCTTGTTCTGGTAACACACCATGAAAACCATCAATAGGCGCACCATCTTTAAATAAATAGGTGGTTGGCAGTGCTTGAATTCTGAATTGTGCAGCAATCATTTGTTCAGTTTCACAATTCACTTTAGCGAGAAGAAATTGGTTCGGATACTGCTCTGTTAATCGTTCTAATCCTGTCACAAAATTTTGTGAACTACTGTCTGTGGCCGCATAAAAGACAAAGACTAATGGCTGTGTTTTTCCCATCTCTAGCACTTCAGCCAAATTTTGTGTATTCACCTCAATAATTTGTTGCATATCAACTCCTTTGTTCATCTGCAAAATCTGCTAAATTCTAACAAAACTGCCACCACTTTTCAGTAAGTAAAAAAAATCACGCCACTCTATTTAGGGGAGAAAGTGGCGTGATAAGTTATAAATGTTCAATTAAGAGGACTAATTAAAATGCCATCTTAAATGAAACAGTCGGAGTATGCTCAACGTAACCTTTACGCACATCAGCATCATAACTTAATGATAAGCTCGCCGCTGGGGTAATTTGATAACGAATATCTACTCCCATTTCACCGCTCACACGTCCATGTTGTGCGCCTTTTGTGGTGAATTTTAGATCTGGTGCGCCTGCAAAGGCTGCGCGAACTTCTGCTGGTTCACCAATGAGGTCATAACCAACGGCTGCTCTTGCACCAACAGATACTTTATCCGCTACACGGAATTGTGTTGCGATACCTGCTTTGCTCACTAACGCTTGGTTTGTACCTGCGTCAGCTTGAAGATTTAATACACCAGCGCCTTTTTCTTGGTAATGATTATTGCGTACTACTTGGTAATCCATACGGACAAATGGTTTGATTTCTGCATTATCGCTGCTATAAGCAGAGAAGTTCACACCTAAACCAGCATACGCCAATTTATTACCGTAATCCGCTTTTGCGCTACGATTTGCAAAGTTGATAGTACGTTGCGTACTCACATCGCTATAACCTATACCTGCACGGAAATCTAAATCAATCAACGAACTTACTGGCGTATTACCATACACACCTAACTGAATAGTTTCCGCTTTCACGCTTTGATCAGACACAGATTCACGACTATGAACATTGTCATACGCATAGCCCATCATTACACCTAAACGGGTTTGTTGATGACATTTTTCTGCACCAACCGCAAAGCCATAAGTATCGTCATTATAACCTGCTGCCCCTTTATACGCATTTTGTTGTCCGAAACTACCGAATGTTCTTACCCAAAGATTTTTATCTTTTTGCAGTAAGTCACTTTCACAACGATCATAAATCGTCGCTAAATCTGCCAACGCTCTGCTGGTATCGGCAATCACTTGACTGCTTGCGCCTGCTAAGGTTGGTAATGAAGCTAATAAGGCATCTGCAGCTTGTTGTTTATCACGAATGGTATAGAACAGACGTGATAATTCATTCGCTGGCGAGTTCTTAAAGTTCGTATCTAAAGCACGAGCTGCACCGCTAGCACGATCTAAGCCAAATTGGTTCGCAATCTCTACTAAGCTATTTCCTTCAGAAGAATACGGCGTTAAACCAACAGATTTCTTATCTGGTGAAACATAAGGCACAAAATCAAACAATGCACTATTGTCATCATAGCTTGCAAATTGATCGCCGATAATATTGCCACCAGCTGTAATCACATTTTCAAACCTACCGTTTTTCAAATCTTCTTCGTTACTACCAGCAATATCTGTAAAGAGTTTACCGTTACTAATATCTGCATTGCCTGCAACATTAATCTTCGTATGGCCATCAGGTGTCGCAACGACTTTTAACGTACCATCAAGATTGAGATTACCTAAAGAAGTACCTTCTTCATTCACAGATAACGTCGCATCTGGTTTCACATTCACTGTGGCATTACCTAATTTACCGCCTTTAGAGATGTATAATGTACCGTCATTCACATTTACATCACCGCTAAATGGATTATCGGCTTTCACATCAAATGTTCCTTTACCATTCTTATTGAACTCGCCAGTACCATTAATTGGTGAGTTCACATCTTGCGTGACGGTCGTATTATCCGCAACGTTAACATTTAATTTACCTGCAATTTCAATCGCATCTTTACCTGTTGCCGTTGTATTAAAACCATCAAAGAGTTTATCACCATCATTTGGATTTAAGGTTAATGTGCCATTTGCACCAACATTGACGCTAGAGGCTTTCTCATCATTGGTATCAGTTGTGATGATATTATCTGCAGTAAGCTCACCGTTATTCACGTTTAACGCACCGCCATCAACCACAACATTGTTATCGGTAGTCAATTTACCACCATTATCGAGATTAACTTCACCATTATCTTTTACTGTTAAGGCATCCGTATTCACTTTACCTTCAATATTTAAGGTATCTGGTGAGCTACTATCATTTGAACCAGCATCAATATCTTTATTACCAACATTAATCTTATCGCTGTCTAAGGTTGAACCTTGCGCTATGGTTAATGTGCCATCATTCACATTGGTTTCAGCGACTTTATTGTCTGCGGTAAGTTTGAGTTCACCCTCACCTGCTTTATTCAATGTGCCTGAACCTGTAATGTCAGCTGTATTTTGTTGGCTAACAGTACCCTCATCAACATCAACATTTAACGCACCATCAAGATTAATCGCATCACCTTTACTTGTATCTAAACCATTAAAGAGTGTATCCCCATCAGCTGGTTTTAAGTTTAGGTTGCCATCTTTGCTTACGTTAATCTTCGCATCATCCGCACTGTCATCTTGTGCTAGATCAGACGTGATATTTTTCGCATTCAAGGTACCGTCAATTTGTACATTGCCTGAATTTACCGCAAAGTCTTTCAAGTCATTTGGCAACGTTCCAGATGTTAACGTACCATCTTGATTTACTTGAACATTACCACCATTAACAGTTGCACCATTTGCTGCGGTAACTTCGCCATTTTCGATAGTTAAATTACCATCTTTTTTCACATCAAGTGTATCCGCATTCACTGTACCTGATGAAGTAAGTTTTGCAGAGTCTGGTGTACCATTACCATCACCGACAGTAATATCGCCACCATTTAAGGTACCATCTTTTGCAACGTTTACTGCACCATCGTTAATATTGGTTGCATCCGCTTCTACTGTACCTTTATTCACATCTACGGTACCGCCATTCACGCTTAATGCATCACCAGCATCTAATTTGCCGTCATTGTTGGTTAAGTTGCTGTCTTTCTCAACGGTTACACTTGACGCAGTCACTTGTCCTGCATTGGTTAAGGTTGCTGTACCTGCATCACCATTACCATCACCAACTTTGATTTCACCACCATTTAAGGTACCGTCTTTTGCGACAGTCACATCACCATCATTGATATTGGTTGCTTTAGCTCCTACCGTACCTTTATTCACATCTACGGTACCGCCATTCACGGTTAATGCATCACCTGCATCTAATTTGCCGTCATTGTTGGTTAAGTTGCCGTCTTTCTCAACGGTTACGCTTGACGCAGTCACTTGTCCTGCATTGGTTAAGGTTGCAGTACCAGCATCACCATTACCGTCACCAACTTTCACAACGCCACCATCTAAGGCACCGTCTTTTGCGACAGTCACATCACCATCATTGATATTGGTTGCTTTAGCTCCTACCGTACCTTTATTCACATCTACGGTACCGCCATTTACGCTTAATGCATCACCAGCATCTAATGTACCATCATTGTTGGTGACTTTGCCGTCTTTCTCAACGGTTACGCTTGACGCATTCACTTGTCCTGCATTGGTTAAGGTTGCAGTACCAGCATCACCATTACCGTCACCAACTTTGATTTCACCACCATTTAAGGTACCTTCTTTTACAACAGTCATATCACCATCGTTAATCGTAGTTTTCGGTGTCTCTACACTACCGTTATTCACATCTACAGTACCACCATTAACGACTAAACCGTCTGAACCTTCTACAGCTAATGAACCCTTATTGGTGTCATCACCTACGTTTAAGGTACCATCTTTATTCACAGTAACACTGTCAGCAGTTACTTCACCATTAGCCACTAATTGAGCTGCATCACTATCACCATCACCAACGGTAATAGCGCCACCATCTAATTTAGCTCCATTATCAACCGTAACTGTACCATCGTTAATATTGGTCGCATCCGCTTCTACTGTACCTTTATTCACATCTACGGTACCGCCATTTACGGTTAATGCATCACCTGCATCTAATTTACCGTCATTGTTGGTGACATTACCGTCTTTCTCAACGGTTACACTTGACGCAGTCACTTGTCCTTCATTGGTTAAGGTTGCTGTACCAGCATCACCATTACCGTCACCAACTTTCACAACGCCACCATTTAAGGTACCGTCTTTATCGACAGTTACATTACCCGCGTTGAGATTGGTTGCTTTAGATCCTACCGTACCTTTATTCACATCTACAGTACCGCCATCTACAGTTAAATTATCGGTATTTACTGTACCTGTGTTAGTCGTATCGCCCACATTGACGCTACCATCTGCTTTCACATTTAAGTTAGTTACATTATCCAGCGTACCAAGAATATCTAATGCAGCACTGCCTGCACTACCTGTGCTATCACCAACGTTCACAGTACCACTGTTTAACGTTTTACCAGTCGCAACACTGACTTTGCCGTCTTTCACATTGGTTGTGCCGATCGTATTATCCGCTTGTAATGCCAACTCGCCTGCACCGTCTTTATTGAGTGTACCTGTACCGCTTAATCCTGCATTTTCTGCTTGATTCACAGTGCCGTCAGCAACGGTCACATTTAATTCACCATTAACTTTAATTTCATCACCTTGAGTGGTATCAATACCGTTAAACAAGGTATCGCCACTAGCTGGTTTCAAATTCAATTTACCTGTGGAATCAATAGCAATTTTGGCATCGATATCACTACCTTCAGCAGGATTAGAAATGATATTTTTCGCGTTTACTGTACCAGCAACTTTAAGATCACCGCCGTTCAGCTCTAAATTTTCCGTACTGCTGGTACCCGTGCCAACACTTAATGTTCCATCAGAACCAACTGTTACTGTGCCACTGTTAACCTTAGCACCAACAGATGCTACAACTCTACCAGCAGTAATGTTTACAGTACCGTTATTATCCACTATTAAATTTTTCGCAGCAGTAGTACCACTCGAATCTAATTGACCGCCATCTACAGTTAAGTCGTTAGTTGCTCTAGCTGTACCACTATTAATTAAATTTCCATCAGAATTTACAATAATATTTTTAGCTTCAACAACACCAGCATTATCTAATATTGCAGTATTTTTACCGTCTTTTGTATTGCCAACTGTTAACGTTTCAGTTGTTTTAAATTTTGTACCTGCCTTAACTTTCACCGTACCATCGTTAATATTGGCGTTGGCAATTGTATTATCAGCAGTAAAGTCTAATTCACCTTTACCATCTTTGTTAAATGTACCAGTACCAGTAAAGCCTGCGCCTTCTTGTTGTTTAACAGTTGCACCTTCGGCGACATTAGCGTTCCAAGTGCCATTAAAGGTAATAGTGTCGGTTGCAGCGGCTTTTTTGAAGTTTTGGAATAACACATCGCCATTCACTAAATTAGTGGTTAATTCACCTAATACAGTAACCGTTGCTTGATCTGCACCAGCTTCATCAGTGGTTTTAATATTACCGACTGTTGCGGTTCCGCCTGCTGCGACAGTAAAGGTACCGTTATTGATTTCGACATCACCAGAATCATCGCCAGTTTGCGCCGTAGTTAATGAGCCATTAACGGTTAATTTCGCCACATTGCTGTTGGTCGCATAATCACTACCATTATCGATTAAGACATCGCTAGTGCCTTCGATTTTTTTGCCTGCGCTAACAATTACTTCACCGCCAGAAACGGTTGTTTTCCCTGTATGGGTCAAATCGCCATTTAGTGTTAATACGCCTGCTTCCGATTTTTCAAAATTACCTGTACCATTTACATCACGCGCTAAGGTAGTTGCGTCCGCAAAATTGAGTTTTAATGTCCCTTTAGTTGCACCGACACCAGTAGAAATATCAGTTTCACCTGCGCCCATTGATGCCAAACTATTAAATTGCAAAACACCACCAATGATTGAAGTATCACCACTGAAATTATTTGCAGTATTGGTAATAATCGTTGTACCTCTACCAGCTTGTATTAAATTACCTTCGCCCAAAATTTTGTTATCAATTTGATAGGTATTAGAACGATTAACTTTTAAATTGGCGTCATTGGAAACAGTAATAACACTATCGGCATTTAAAGAACCAATCGTACCGCCATTACCGAGTTGTAATGTTCCTTTATCGATATTGGTTGCGCCAGAATAGGTGTTATCTTGGTTGATAACCAATGTACCTTTGCCATCTTTGATAAGCCCACCAGTACCTTTCATAACAGCAACATTACCTGTTACGCTTGGTTGCGCTTGGTAGAACAAACCATCCACATCTTCTTTTGGAGAAGTTACGCTGATGGTTGTCATTGTGCCATCTTTTAACGTGATATTATCCGTAGCGCTAAAGCTATTGAACAATACGCGATCAGCATCACTACTGTTTAGAATAATTGTACCACCTTCCAAGTTAAGATTAACCTTAACATGGTTATTTTGTTTTGAAAAACCGTTCCAGCTACCTGTTGCCTCAGAACCGCCCCGCATACCCGTAAATTCAATAACAGAGCCTTGTTTTAACGTAATCGCAGTCGTCCCAGTATATGCTCCCGTGATACCATTGCCAATATACATTTGTTGAAGTTTTACATGTGCACCATCATTCATAGTCAAAGTGACATCACCACCGGCATTACCACTCTGACTTGCAGGCGCAGCAACAAAATAAAGACCATTGCCTTTAACATTTACAGTAGAGCCTTCAATATTGACCGTTGCATTTTTATATGCTTCACCCTCAGATCTTTTATAACTACCACCGATTCTGAAACTCCCTTCAGTGGTTACGGTGGAACCGGTAATGTTTACAGTTGAATCCCCCATAGACAAAGGAGAAGGCTTTGATTGATAACCCGTATTATTATTATTAGACAGCCCAAAATCACCGCCAAAAACCAACGTAGAACCTGAAATATTCAATATCCCTGCTTTATTATTAGCGCCTACATAAATATCTTTGCCATATTTAGTATAGTTTGCATCCTCTGATACCACACCATATCCCGCTTCTCTAAACATTGTGGCTGTAGCATCGGCTGTGCTTCTTGTCTCTCCAGTAATATCAATGGTGCCGCTAAAGGCAATTTTACCGTTATTTGAAAATATCTGAGTAGAAACTGAGCCTGTCGATTGGCTTATTAAATCAGTTTTCGATGTAATACTTGCCCAGCTAATAGAAGGAAGAGTTAGCAGACTTACTGCTAAAGGAAGAAAGGCTAATTTGAAAGAAGAAGAATGATTAGTGCTGTACCCCCCCCCATCACATTTTGCGAGGTTGAGGTTTGCGATTTGCTTTTACCTTTTGCAGTTGCGAGTTCCGAAACACACTGCCAAAGCCCTAAAGCGCTATTCCATACTACACGATAAATTTTGTTCATATAGATACCCTTAAAGAAAATGAAAAATAAATGTTATTTAAATGTTGCTGTAAGTTAATTTTTACAATTGTTGACATTGGCGCGCGATTTTAACAGATTTTCAAGAAATTACTAGGGGGGGGGGGATTTAATTTATTTTAAGTAATTCAATAAGTTATTATTATAAAAAAGTACCTATTAATAGGTACTTTTCTACTTATAAATCGGATACATTGCATCCAATTTCTTTATCTAATTAATCACTCGATAAACCTTAAACTTCCCTGTTTTCGCTAATACTTGATGACTACCAAAATAACGATCTAACACATCTGGATAAGGTAAAAACGCATTAGCTACAATACGCAATTCACCGCCTTTATATAGATGTGCTTTCGCTTCACGAATTAACGTTTCTACCGCATCATATGCGGTATCAATTCCTGCATGAAATGGTGGATTAGATACAATCAAATTAAACTTTTGTGGAATGGCAGAAAATACATTACTTGCAATCACATTTCCTGCTAAATGATTTTTAGCTAATGTTTGTTGTGCAGATGCTAGTGCCATCGCATGAATATCCGTCATCGTTAATTCAATCGTTGGATTTTGTTGTTTCAAATAAGCACCAATTACACCTGCCCCACATCCAACATCCAGTACATTGCCTTGAATTGGTTGTTGTAACGTACTCAATAGCAGTGCTGTTCCTTGATCCAATTCAGTAGCACTAAACACCCCTGGTAACGAACAAACCGTTAAATCAGCATATTTTGCTAAGGTATATTCTCTCCACCACTCAGCTAACCGAAAATCAGGGGCTTGTTGTAGTTCAAAATGGTATAAACCGCAACGGCGAGCCGAATCAATTTTGGCAATATTTCCCCATTTTTCACAGAACGTTTCTGCAGAACGCACACCGCCTCGATTTTCTCCCACAATCAATACTGATTGACCGATTGGGACTTGCGACAACATCTGTTGTAGTTGAAATTGGCACTCTTGTTTATTTTTACCCCAATAAAAGACGATCAAATCTTCTGCTTGATATTCGGCTTCTAGGGCAAAAATAGGGGTTAATTTTGCACGTTGTACATAATCGAAATAACTACTCACCACTCGCACTTCACGTGCAGTTTGTTGGCAAGTCGCAGGAAAATCATCTTGTACATTGCCGAGAAAAAGTACTTTTTTATCAGTAAATAGATCTAAATGGCGAGCTAATACTTGGCTTTCTGGGGTGAGTATCACGGGATATTTCCTCTATATTTTCTTGATTAAAATAAAAAATGGGTAAACTACTAACAAACCTAACTTCAAGAATAAATCTCTATAAATGCTAAAAATCCCCTTGTGTCTTGCCCGAATGCAGGAAAGATTTTCAGGCAAAAAACGTCTAATTTTTCGCAGAAAAATATCAGTTTTTTGCCGCCCGGAAAATCTTGACGGAATGAGGAAATAGCAAGGCACTAGGGCGTGCTTTTTTTGCTTCGTTTTTTTGCACGAGCAAAAAAATGAAGTCGACCTTTAGGGCGAAACCTAAATCTAAACTTAGTTAAGAATACAATAAATGCTAATTTATATAATGTTAGCAAGCTAAAAATAGCGACACCAAGATCGCTATTTTTCATCATAATTAAACAATTATTTGACTCGCATTCCTGGTGTTGCACCTTGATCTGGTGTTAATAAGAAAATATCACTACCACCAGGTCCTGCTGCTAACACCATTCCTTCAGACACACCAAATTTCATTTTGCGTGGTGCCAAATTTGCCACCATCACCGTTAAACGTCCTTCCAATTCTTCTGGTTTATAGGCTGACTTAATCCCAGCAAACACTTGGCGAGTTTCATTACCAATATCTAAGGTTAATTTCACCAACTTATTCGCTTCTGGTACCGCTTCTGCTTTGACAATTTTTGCCACCCGTAAATCAATTTTTGCAAAGTCATCGATTGAAATTGTGTCGGCAATCGGATCGATATTACTATCCACTGCTTTGGCTGGTGCCGCATTTACTGCTGCATTTTCGGCTTTTGAAGCCTCAATTAATGTCTCAATCTGACTCATCTCTAAACGACTAAATAAGGCTTTAAATGGTGCAATTTGATGATCGAGTAATGGTGTTGCTAAATTTGCCCATTGTAATTGATCATTGAGAAATGCTTCTGCACGTTCCGCTAACTTCGGTAATACTGGTTTCAAATACCCCATTAGCATACGGAATAACTGAATACCCATTGAGCAGATTTCGTGTAATTCTTGTGTACGTGCTTCATCTTTCGCAATCACCCATGGTGCCATCTCATCAACATATTTATTCGCTTTGTCGCATAAATTCATAATTTCGCGGATAGCTTTATTAAATTCTCGATTCTCATAATATTGTGCAATTTGTTCTGCTTGTTCACAGAATGCTTGCCATAATGCTTGGTCATGTAAGCGATTTGCTAATTTACCTGCAAAGCGTTTTTGAATAAAGCCTGCATTACGGCTAGCTAAATTGACTAATTTATTCACAATATCGCTATTTACACGTTGGACAAAATCTTCCAAATTCAGATCTAAATCATCAATTCTATTGCTCAATTTCGCTGCGTAGTAATAACGTAAACATTCAGGATCAAGATGATTTAAATAGGTTTTCGCCTGAATAAATGTACCACGAGATTTTGACATTTTTTCGCCATTTACGGTCACATAGCCATGGACAAAAATATTGGTTGGTTTACGATAACCCGAACCTTCTAGCATTGCTGGCCAGAATAGACTATGGAAATAAACAATATCCTTACCAATAAAATGATAAAGCTCAGTGGTACTTGCTTGATTCCAGAAACGATCAAAGTCAATACCTTGACGAGAACAAAGGTTTTTAAATGATGCCATATAGCCTATTGGTGCATCTAACCAAACATAAAAATATTTACCTGGTTGATTTGGGATCTCAAAACCAAAATAAGGTGCATCACGCGAGATATCCCATTGCTGTAAGCCAGACTCAAACCATTCCATCATTTTATTGGCAACTTCTGCTTGCAATGTACCTGATTTAATCCACTCTTTTAGCATTGACTCAAAAGCAGGTAAATCAAAGAAAAAATGCTCTGATTCTTTTAATACTGGGGTAGCACCAGAAACAACAGAACGAGGATTAATCAATTCTGTTGGACTATAGGTTGCCGAACAGACTTCACAATTATCGCCATACTGATCCTCTGCTTTACATTTTGGGCAAGTCCCTTTCACAAAACGA
Source organism: Gallibacterium melopsittaci (assembly GCF_042433085.1). NCBI lineage: Bacteria > Pseudomonadati > Pseudomonadota > Gammaproteobacteria > Pasteurellales > Pasteurellaceae > Gallibacterium > Gallibacterium melopsittaci. The sequence continues at coordinate 70,548 of NZ_JBHLWA010000001.1, read as the reverse complement.
TCTGGCAAGAACATACTTTTTTCAGGATCGAATAATTGAGAAATCGTGCGACTTTTGATAAAACCGTTCTCTTTTAATTTATGATAAATAATGCCTGATAATTCTTGGTTTTCTGGGCTATGCGTTGAATAATAGTTGTCATAACTAATATTAAACCCTGCAAAAGAAGAGATATGTTGTTGTTGTACATCCGCAATTAATTGTTCTGGTGAAATTCCCATTTGATCCGCTTTCAGCATAATCGGCGTGCCATGTGCATCATCTGCACAAACAAAATAAATTTCATTTCCACGCATTCTTTGAAAACGTACCCAAATATCTGCTTGGATATGCTCAAGCATATGACCTAAATGAATCGGGCCGTTAGCATAAGGTAATGCACAAGTAACAAGTATTTGACGGCAACTAGACATAAACTTTCCTTCTATCATAATCATTTTTTCAATTTGCAAAATAACGGCTAATGTTACTCTATTGCCCTTAACTTTTCCAGCATGCTAACTCCATCGAGTAACTTTCTCGATTAACGCAATATTTTGCTTAACAGGTGGTAGCTTGCGTGGTTAAATAAGCGGGCAAATTAACTCTACAAACAAAAAAGGATGGATAAATGAGTAATTTAACCTTTACTTTTTCCAATATGGATGAAGCACTTGCACAGCAAATTGCAGAAAAAATCCAACAATTCCAACACTCAACCTTACAAAAAGATTTACTAACGCTAAAAGCCCTCAAAAAACTCTCTATTCAAGAGGGAACATTACACATTACTTTAACTATGCCATTCGCATGGAATAGTGGTTTTGCTGATTTAAAACAAACACTTACAGCACCACTTGCTCAATTAGCCAAAGTTTCTAAAGTAGAATGGTCAATTCAATACCAAATTGCCACTTTAAAACGGGCCAATAATCAACCTGCAGTGAATGGAGTAAAAAATATTATTGCGGTAAGTTCTGGTAAAGGAGGCGTAGGTAAGTCAACAACCGCCGTGAACTTAGCGTTAGCATTACAAGCACAAGGTGCAAAAGTAGGTATCTTAGATGCTGATATTTATGGTCCATCTATTCCCTATATGTTAGGTGCCGAAGGACAACGTCCAACCTCACCAGATAATCAACATATGGTGCCAATCGTGGCACACGGTTTACAATCTAACTCGATTGGTTATTTAATGGATGCAGATAGCGCCACTATTTGGCGTGGCCCAATGGCAAGTAGTGCATTAAGTCAATTACTCAATGAAACTTGGTGGACGGATTTAGATTATTTAGTGATTGATATGCCTCCAGGCACTGGTGATATTCAATTAACCCTGTCACAGCAGATCCCAGTAACAGGTGCTTTAGTTGTTACCACACCACAAGATATTGCATTACTGGATGCGATTAAAGGTATTGCAATGTTCAAACGTGTTTCCGTTCCTGTATTAGGTATTATTGAAAATATGAGTGTACATATTTGTGCAAACTGTGGACATCACGAAGCTATTTTCGGTACTGGCGGTGCAGAAAAAGTGGCGGAAAAATACCAGATCAAACTGTTAGGGCAACTGCCATTACATATCCGTTTACGCGAAGATCTTGATCAAGGTAAACCAACAGTTATTGCTGCACCAGAACACGAAATCACCCAATCATTCCTTGAGTTAGCACAAACTGTTGCGGCAGAACTATACTGGCAAGGAGAAACCATTCCTGCAGAAATTATGATTCGTGAAGTGAAATAATCTTTGATAACAATACAAAAAACTTCATCTCGTAAAAAAAGATGAAGTTTTTTTATTATAGTTAGACGTTAGCTAGCCATAATAAAAAACCGCCTTTTTATCGGCGGTCTTTTTTTTGAAATCTTTTTATTGGTGCCTAGGGTCGGACTCGAACCGACACGCTTTTAAGGGCGGCGGATTTTGAATCCGCTGCGTCTACCAATTTCGCCACCCAGGCAAGTAATGAACGGAGCAAATTATACGGATGTTTCAACTCGTTGCAAGCAGAAAATGAGAGAAAATATCTGTTCGTTGCTATTTTCAACAACTTATCTCTATTTCGCTGCTTATTTGACTTTTTAGTGTTATTCCTGCGATATGTTTCAGTTTATTTACTCAATACTAAAGATAAAATCCCCGCAGCAATTAACGGCCCAACTGGCACACCGCCTAAAAAGGCTACACCAATAATTGTGCCAATCAATAATCCAGTGACAAGCGTTGGTGCTCCACTCATCAAAGTAACACCTCGTCCACCTAACCAAGCAACTAAAATCCCAACAGCAACAGCTAATAACATTTTCCAATGTAATAACTCTTTTATTTCAGGCAAACTAATCTTGCCTGATACCAATGGACTCAGTACTCCAATCGTTAAAATAATGATCCCGATTGTTAAGCCATATTTATCTAACCAAACAATATATTTTGACAACACCGTTTCATGCATTAATAGCAATACTGACGCAGCGACAGTAATAGAATGATTATGCCCAATGACACCTAATGCAATAAGTGCAACCAAAAACAAGGCAATCCCATTGAACTGTAACGACATATTTAAAATCCTCTTTAATCTAAAACAATCAAATCTGGTAACGTAGCAAAACTTTTATTTTTTACTGTTTCATAAAAGTCATCAATATAGGCAATATTCTGATCTTCCGCTCGAATCGCAGCATATAAATTACTGTATAACCCTTTATTCGTAATTTTACGTGCGACCACATAGCCACGCTCTAAATATGGCAATACTGCCCAATAAGGCACAGCTGCTATACCTCGCTTACTGGCAACTAATTGGATCATCGCAATGGTTAATTCAGTTGTGCGACGAATTGGGTTAATTCCAGCTGGTTTTAATACTTTGCGTAATAGATCCAACATATCATCTGGCACTGGATAAGTAATCACAGTTTGATCAATAAAATCTTCTGCTTGCCAAATATCTTTATTCACCAACTCATGATCACGTGAACAAATTCCTACCATTTCATAAGCAAATAGCGGACGATAAATAACATCACTATTCTCTTCTAGCTCAGAAACTATCGCTAAATCGGCACGATCAGTTAATAATAATCCAACAGGATCGGTATGGAATCCAGAAACGATATCCAATTCGACCAATCCCCAATGCTGACGAAATTCATCCATTGCAGGCATTAACCAATCAAAGCAAGTATGACATTCTACTGCAATACGTAACTCACCCGCTTCACCTTGCTGAACACGTGCAAGATCTCGTTCCGCCATCGCCACTTTAGGTAATACTTCATGGGCTAATTGGATTAAACGCTCACCTGCTGCTGTAAAACGAATTGGATTTGTTTTACGTTCAAACAAAGGTAAACCAAATTGTTCTTCCATTAATTTTAATTGGTGTGAAAGGGCTGATTGAGTTAAATACACTCGTTTCGCTGCTGACGACACACTACCCGTTTCTTTCAATGCGAGTAAGGTTTTTAAATGACGTAATTCTAAAAAAGTTGGTTTCATCTGTATTAAATTAATTCATCTTATTTATGAAAATTATGAGCTTTCATCATATAACATTTTTCGTTATTCTGCATTGCAGATAGACGTTTAGCCGTCTATTTTACCGAATTAATGAAAAAAAGATATGGAGAAGCGATTATGACAACATTTCATCTAGCAGGATTTCCTCGTGTCGGTGCCAAACGTGAACTAAAATTTGCTCAAGAACGTTATTGGCGTAAAGAATTATCCGAACAAGATTTATTAACTGTCGCAAAATTATTGCGTGAAAAGAATTGGAAACATCAAGCAGCAGCGAATGCCGATTTTGTCAGTGTCGCAGATTTTACTTTCTATGATCATATTTTAGATTTACAAGTCGCAACAGGTGCAATCCCTGCTCGTTTCGGTTTCGATAGCCAAAATTTAACCTTGGATCAATATTTCCAACTAGCACGTGGTAATGAAAGCCAATTTGCGATTGAAATGACGAAATGGTTTGATACCAACTATCACTATCTTGTCCCTGAATTTCATAAAAATACGGAATTTAAAGCGAATCCAACGCACTATGTACAACAATTAGAAGAAGCTCAGGCATTAGGTTATCAAGCAAAACCAACTTTAGTTGGGCCAATTACCTTCCTTTATCTAGGTAAAGAGAAAGGCGAAGCCTTTGATCGTCTATCCTTACTAGATAAATTACTACCTGTTTATGAACAAATCCTCGATGCTTTAGTTGCAAAAGGTGCAACTTGGATTCAAATTGATGAACCTGCATTAACTTTAGATTTACCTGATGAATGGTTAGCAAAATTCCAAGCGGTATATACTCACCTAGCAACAAAAGCTAACATTTTATTAGCTACTTATTTTGGTTCAGTCGCTGAACATGCGGATTTATTAAAATCACTTCCAGTTGCTGGATTACATATTGATGTAGTGCGAGCACCAGAACAATTAGCAACCTTTGCCGATTATCACAAAGTACTTTCGGTAGGGATTATTGATGGCCGTAATATCTGGCGTGCAAATTTAAATAAAGAATTAGATATTCTTGAACCATTAAAAGATATCTTTGCAGAAAGACTATGGATTGCTCCAAGTTGTTCATTACTACATGTTCCTTATGATTTATCGGTTGAAACTCAATTAGATAAAGATCTCTATTCTTGGTTAGCATTTTGTTTACAAAAAGTTGAAGAGCTAAGCATTTTGAAAAAAGCATTAGATCAAGGACGTGCTTCAGTACAAACTGAATTAGATGCAAGTCAGGCTGCTGCAGAAGCTCGTGCAAACAGCAAAGTGATCCACCGCCCAGAAGTGGCTGCTCGTTTAGCCGCTTTGCCAGCTAATGCTGATCAACGTAAATCGCCATTCGCCGAACGAATTAAACTACAAAAAGCATGGTTAAATTTACCATTATTACCAACAACTAATATTGGTTCATTCCCACAAACAACAGAAATTCGTCACGCGCGAGCAAAATTTAAAAAAGGTGAACTTTCTGCTGCGGATTATGAAGCTGCAATGAAAAAAGAGATTGAGTTTGTTGTTCGTGAACAAGAAAAATTAGATCTTGATGTTTTAGTACATGGTGAAGCAGAACGTAATGATATGGTGGAATACTTTGGTGAATTACTTGACGGCTTCGCATTTACTAAATTTGGTTGGGTACAAAGTTACGGTAGTCGTTGCGTGAAACCACCTATTATTTTTGGTGATGTGGTACGTCCTGAACCAATGACAGTTGCGTGGTCAACCTACGCTCAAAGTTTAACAAATCGTGTAATGAAAGGAATGTTAACTGGCCCTGTCACAATTTTACAATGGTCATTTGTGCGTAATGATATTAGCCGTGCAACGGTATGTAAGCAAATCGCATTAGCATTAAACGATGAAGTATTGGATTTAGAAAAAGCAGGAATTAAAGTGATTCAAATTGATGAACCAGCCATTCGTGAAGGTCTGCCACTCAAACGTGCAGATTGGCAAGCATACTTAGATTGGGCTGGTGAAGCATTCCGCCTATCTTCTAGTGGCTGTGAGGACAGTACACAAATTCATACTCATATGTGTTATTCAGAATTCAACGACATTTTGCCAGCAATCGCTGCATTAGATGCGGATGTCATCACGATTGAAACTTCTCGTTCAGATATGGAGCTATTAACTGCATTTGCAGATTTCAAATATCCAAATGAAATTGGTCCAGGTGTGTATGATATCCACAGCCCTCGTGTACCAACGGAAGCAGAAATTGAACATCTGTTACGCAAAGCATTAAATGTCATTCCAAAAGAACGTTTATGGGTCAACCCTGACTGTGGTTTAAAAACTCGTGCTTGGCCAGAAACGCTTGCTGCACTAGAAAATATGGTTAAAGTCACGAAAAAATTGCGTGCAGAATTAGCTTAATAAGTCTATCAATCCCCACATTATGTGGGGATTATTACTTCTCTCCCTTTTCCTCATTCCTCACCAACAAAATAATCCCTTAAGAAATGATATTAAGCAAAGATTATGTAGAACAATACAAAATGCACTAGGATTTAATTTTCGATTTCGTTAGACTAACGCGCAGTTGTCATATTAATAGGTATAACATTTATGGAAAACGGTAACAAAGTAGAATTATTAGTCAATGTTACCCCGAATGAAACAAGGATTGCGCTCGTTGCGGCGGGCATTTTGCGTGAAGTTCACGTTGAACGGGAAACAAAGCGGGGAATTGTCGGAAATATTTATAAAGGTCGAGTAACACGAGTTTTACCTGGAATGCAGTCAGCTTTTGTTGATATTGGTTTAGAAAAAGCCGCATTTTTACATGCTTCTGATATTGTTTCTCACACTGAATGTGTAGATGAAAATGAACAAAAACAATTTGTCGTAAAAGATATCGCCGAATTAGTGCGTGAAGGACAAGATATTATTGTACAAGTCGTCAAAGATCCACTGGGTACAAAAGGGGCCCGCCTAACGACTGACATCACATTACCTTCTCGTTATCTGGTTTTTATGCCAGAAAATAGTCATGTTGGTGTGTCACAACGTATTGAAAGTGAAGAAGAGAGGGCAAGGCTTAAAGAATTAGTGACGCCGTTTTGTGATGAACTTGGGGGCTTCATTATTCGTACAGCATCGGAAAATGTTTCTTTAGATGAATTGCAACAAGATGCTGACTTTTTGAAACGTTTATGGCGTAAAGTGTTAGAACGTAAAGTACGTTCTACCGCACCAGCAATGCTCTATGCCGAACCTGCATTAGCACAGCGTATTATTCGTGATTTCGTTGGCATGACGATTGATAGTATTAGAATTGATTCCAAATTGATTTATCTTGAAGTTAAAGAGTTTATTGAAGAGTTTTTACCACACTTAACGCAAACATTATCCGTTTATACGGGTCCTCAACCATTGTTTGATTTGTATGGTGTTGAAGAAAGTATTCAAAAAGCCTTGAATAAACGCGTTAATTTAAAATCTGGTGGCTATTTGATTATCGAGCAAACTGAAGCGATGACAACGATTGATATCAATACTGGTGGCTTCGTTGGACATCGTAATTTAGAAGAAACCATATTTAATACCAATATTGAAGCGACACAAGCGATTGCACACCAACTACAATTACGCAATCTTGGTGGCATCATTATTATCGATTTTATTGATATGCAAATTGAAGAACATCAAGAACGGGTATTGCAATCGCTAAAAGAAGCGTTAGCGAAAGATCGTGTTAAAACAACGGTAAATGGCTTTACTCAACTTGGCTTAGTGGAAATGACCCGCAAAAGAACACGCGAAAGTTTGGAACACGTCTTATGTGAAGAATGCCCAAACTGTCAAGGTCGTGGTCGAGTCAAAAGTGTGGAAACCGTATGTTATGAAATTGCTCGGGAAATTATTCGTGTTCACCATTTATACTCAAGCGAACAATTTTTGGTCTATGCCTCTCGTGCAGTCGCAGAACATCTTATCAATGAAGAAACTCACGCTTTACTGGCTGAAGTTGAAGTCTTTATTGGCAAAAAAGTACAAATTAAAATGGAGCCTTATTATACGCAAGAACAGTTTGATGTCGTTGTGATGTAAGATTAATGTAGGAATAAAATAATGATTATTGAACAAGTAACCGATTCTTTACTTTCACCAAACCAATTATCCATTCAACAGTTACCCACCATTTTTGATATTTTTGCTGATCGGCAGATTGATTTTGCCGATCTCTTTTTTCAAACCTCAATGGACGAAGTCTGGACTTTAGAAGATGGTATTATCAAAGAAGGTGGATTTCATATTGATCGTGGCGTAGGCATTCGAGCGATTAGTGGTGAAAAGACGGGGTTTGCTTACTCTGATGTCATTAGTTTAGCCGCTTTACAAGATTGTGCCTTAGCAGCAAAAGGGATTGCACAAAGTAAAACTCCTGCGAAACCACTTTTTGTTCCACAAGGTTTTACTCCCGTTAATCCAATTCTACGTTATGCAGCGATTAATCCCTTAGATAGCTTAAGTCGAGAAAAGAAAATTGAGTTATTACATCTCGTCGATCGTGTTGCTCGTGCAGAAGATCCACGTATTACTCGTGTTTCTGTGAGTTTATCTACACTCTATGAAGAAGTCTTAATTGCTGCCACTGATGGCACATTAGCCGCTGATATTCGCCCATTAATTCGCTTATCCATTTCCGTTTTAGCGGAACAAGATGGCAAACGTGAACGTGGTAGTGCTGGCGTTGGTGGACGTTGTGGATTGAATTGGTTCTTTGAGCAGTATCAAGGTGAACAACGTGCGATTTATTTTGCAAAAGAAGCAGTACGTCAAGCGTTGGTTAATCTGAATGCTATCGCTGCACCAGCAGGTATGATGCCTGTAATTCTCGGTGCTGGCTGGCCAGGCGTTTTACTCCACGAAGCCGTTGGGCATGGTTTAGAAGGTGATTTTAATCGAAAACAATCTTCAATTTTCAGTGGCAAATTAGGTGAATTAGTTACCTCTCCACTCTGCACTATTGTCGATGATGGTACGCTTGCTAATCGACGTGGTTCATTAACGATTGATGATGAAGGTGTACCAAGCCAATACAATGTATTAATCAAAGACGGTGTTTTACAAGGCTATATGCAGGATAAATTAAATGCAAAATTAATGGGAATGCAGCCAACAGGGAATGCACGCCGTGAATCCTATGCACATCTGCCAATGCCACGTATGACCAATACTTATATGTTGCCAGGTGAAAGTAAGTTTGATGATCTGATCCAATCGGTGGATTATGGTGTGTATGCCCCACATTTTGGTGGTGGGCAAGTGGATATTACCTCTGGAAAATTTGTTTTCTCCACTTCAGAAGCCTATCTGATTGAAAAAGGAAAAATTAGCAAACCAATTAAAGGTGCAACCTTGATTGGTAGTGGTATTGAAGTAATGAACAATATTTCCATGGTGGCAGATGAACTGGCGATTGATCACGGTATTGGTGTCTGTGGTAAACAAGGACAAAGTGTCCCTGTCGGCGTAGGACAACCAGCGTTAAAAATTGAGAAAATTACTGTTGGGGGCACCAATTAAAATGAATTTTTATTCATTTTATTGACTATATATGCAATCAGTCGTATGCTTATTTGGCTTTTAAGTAGAACATAAACCATAAAAATATCCCCTCTATACTATAGAGGGGTATTTTTCGGATAAAAGAATCTTCCCCAATCTTCATTTATTTGAGGAATCAAACAAGTTAGACGAATAATGATCTGAGGCAATAATATGACACAACAAATTACACGCAGCGATTTTGATCAATATCTAGTACAAAATTACTCTCCAGCAGACTTTATCCCCGTAAAAGGTAAAGGTAGCCGAGTTTGGGATCAACAAGGCAAAGAATACATTGATTTAACTGGTGGGATTGCAGTGAATGCACTAGGACATTGTCCTGATGAGTTATTAGCTGTATTGCAACAACAAGGTTCAACGTTGTGGCATTCTAGTAACTGGTTTACCAGTGAACCGACTATCGCTTTAGCAAAATCTTTAGTGGAAAAAACCTTTGCCGAGCGTGTGATGTTCGTCAATTCAGGCGCCGAAGCAAACGAAGCTGCGCTTAAACTTGCTCGCCGTTATGCTGTTGATCATTTCGGTTATCAAAAAAGTAAAATTATCTCTTTTAAACAGAGTTTCCACGGACGTACTCTTTTCACGGTAAGTGTCGGCGGTCAAGCAAAATATTCCGATGGATTTGGCCCTAAACCTGCTGATATTGTGCATATTCCTTACAATGATTTAGAGGCTGTGAAAGCGGTGATTGACGATCATACTTGTGCGGTAATTATTGAGCCAATCCAAGGTGAAAGTGGTGTCTTACCTGCTGATCCTGCATTTTTGCAAGGCTTACGCCAACTTTGTGATCAATACCAAGCACTATTAATCTTTGATGAAGTGCAAACTGGTGTGGGACGTTCTGGTTATTTTTATACTTATATGAAGTATGGTGTTGTGCCTGATATTTTGACCAGTGCGAAAGCATTAGCGAATGGTTTCCCGATTGGCGCCATGCTGACTACTGATAAAATTGCGGCAAGTTTCAAACCAGGTGTACACGGTACAACATTTGGTGGTAATCCTCTCGCTTGTGCCGTTGCTAACAAAGTAGTTGAAATTATTGCAGATGAAAATTTCTTAGCTCAAGTAAGAGCAAAAAGCGAGCAGATCAAACAAGCCATTGCTGAAATTAATCAACAAGTATCACTATTTAAACAAATACGCGGTGAAGGACTATTAATTGGTGCAGAATTGGTCGAACAATATCAAGGTAAAGCGATGGACTTCTGTCATGTAGCAAATCAATATGGTTTGATGCTACTCGTAGCTGGGCCAAATGTAGTACGTTTTGCTCCTGCACTGAATATTACAGCCCAAGAACTTGAAGAAGGCTTAAAACGTTTTCAACAAACCGCTCAAGCATTTGTTGCTGCGTAATTTTACAAATAATTGATGACTTCCCTTTTGTTCAATACAAAAGGGAATTTTTTATCAGATATTTATGCAATACTCACAATATAGCCTAGAAAAACCCTAGCAAATGTGATAGCTTTTCAACGTTAATTTATATGGAGTACGCAATCAATTATTATGAGTGACGAACATTCAACTGAGTCCAATCAGAAGAAAAATTTCTTTCAATCTTTATTAAGTAATTTCTTCCCTGCCGAACCTAAAAATCGAGAAGAGTTAGTCGAAGCCATTCGAGATTCAGAACAAAACGACATTATTAATCAAGAAACCCGTCAAATGATTGAAGGGGTGATTGAAATTTCTGAGTTACGGGTTCGTGATATTATGATCCCTCGTTCACAGATTGTCTTTATCAATGCAGAACATAGCTTATCTGAATGTTTAGATATTATCATTGATTCTGCTCACTCCCGTTTTCCTGTGATCGCAGATGAACGTGATAATGTTATCGGCTTACTCCTCGCTAAAGATTTACTTAAATATTTACGCCCTGATTCTTCAGAGTTTTCGATCCAAGAAGTATTACGCCCAGCCGTGATTATTCCTGAAAGTAAACGAGTTGACCGAATGTTGAAAGAGTTCCGTTCTGAACGTTTCCATATGGCAATTGTTGTCGATGAATTCGGTTCGATTTCAGGTCTAGTAACGATTGAAGATATTTTGGAACAGATCGTTGGAGATATTGAAGATGAATTTGATGAAGAAGAAGTAGAAGATATTCGCCAACTATCTAAACATACTTATGCAGTACAAGCATTAACTGATATTGAAGATTTCAACCATTACTTCGGTACTGGTTTTACGGGTGAAGAAGTCGATACGATTGGTGGGGTTATTATGCAAGCCTTTGGCTATTTGCCATCTCGTGGTGAAAGTATTCAATTAGATAATATTGAATTTAAAGTTACCTCCGCCGATAGTCGTCGCATCATTCAACTTCGTGTTATTTTGCCTGATGAACAATTAGAAAAAATGGAACAACAAAACTCATCTATTGAAGCGGATTAAAACCAGTCGGATACTTGTATCCGACAATTTATTGACCCTACAAAAATAATCTACCTATATTTTTACTTACCAGAGAATTGATATGTTGACTTATTTATTCCCGATTAGTGCTTTATTGGGCGGTATTATTGGTGTATTTGCTTATGCACCATTTAATTACAGTTTCCTTGCATTTATCTCACTCCTATTACTTTTAACCGTTATCAAATACAGTAAAACCAATAAACAAACATTATTCTCTGTTTTCCTTTGGGGAATGGGATATTTCACATTTGGGTTAAATTGGATCAACATTAGTGTGCATCAATTTGGCGGTTTGCCTACCATTGCTGCTTATGCGTTAGTCGTTTTACTCGCTGCTTATCTATCACTATTTCCAATGCTATTTGCTTGGTTAATTCGCAAATTAGCAATTAACCAATCGATTATTTTTGCAATCTTATGGACGTTCACTGAATTCTTGCGTGGCTGGCTATTTTCAGGCTTTCCTTGGTTACAATTCGGCTATACGCAAATTGATACATTCTTTGCTAGCATCGCCCCATTTTTTGGTGTGCAAGGTATTACGTTTGTAATGGTTTGGTTATCTGCATTAGTTTTAAATGTGATTGATAGCCTTTTTATCAATAAACAACGCCATTGGCTATTAACAAGCTCGCAAGCATTACTAGCAATCTTACTAGTAGGGATCAGCTATTACAGCCAACAAATTTCATTTATCAAACCCAATACAACTGAAAAACCACTGACTATTACTTTAGTTCAAGGCAATATTGAGCAACAACTAAAATGGAATCCTGATTATCTCTATCAATCATTAGATATTCATAAAAACTTGGTTGAATCACAACTCGGTAAAAGCGACATTATTATTTTACCTGAATCAGTATTGCCACTATTAGAAAATCAACTTGAGCCTTATATTACGATGCTCTCTCGTTTTTCACAGCAATCGCATAGTGCTATTTTATTAGGCACAATTTATCAAAAACCAAATACCGAGCAATTATTTAACTCCCTTATTGCATTAAAGCCTGAACAACCTTATTCCATTGATAACGTCCCTCGTTATTTAAAACATCACTTGGTGCCATTTGGTGAATATATTCCATTGTCTTGGATTAAAAATATACTGGATATTCCTTTTTCTGATATGAGCGAAGGTCCTTATACTCAAGTACCACTTGATGTAAAAGGTGCAAAATTTGCTAATGCTATTTGTTACGAAATTATTTTCGATAATCAAGTTCGACATAGTGTCCAGAATGGCGCAGATTTTATTCTAACCGTATCTAATGACGCGTGGTTTGGTACTTCAATTGGTCCTTGGCAACATTTCCAAATGGCAAGAATGCGTGCTTTAGAGTTAGGTAAACCTTTGATCCGAGCTACTAATACTGGGGTAACAGCGTTTATTGATGCCCACGGTAAAATCATTAGCCAAGCACCACAATTCCAACAAACTACCCTCACCGCACAAGTCACAAAAGTAGTCGGTAAAACACCATTTGCCGCATTAGGCAGCACGCCATTATATCTACTGTCGGTTGTATTATTTATCTTGCATTTAGTAGGTAGTGTAATGAGAAGGGTTTTGGTGAGAAGGGTTGTGGGTAAATGAATTTATCAACTACTAGGTAATTTATTGTTAGATAGATTAGATATGACAATAGCTCTAGTGTAATTTTTCAATATTTCTTTTTACTCATATTAATTTTTTAGTAGCTATGCCAATATATTTTTAATACTGAATGTATTATTATGTGATATATTATTCTTCATTATATACTTGAATGTATTAAATAAACTATTTGAAGATAAGATAAATGAATATGCTAAAAAAAGTTGAACGCCTTATTGATGAAATTAATAAAGTTCATTTTGCATTTTCACAAGACTACTTTGAAACAGGCAAAATTGAAAAAGTCAATCTAAAACATACCCTTTCTAAAGTCCCTGTAGAACATATCCTTGCGTATCGCTTAAATCTGCATGAGTCAATTAATGATTATCTATATCGTGCAGATCTGTATGATATATCTTATTTTTATCGAGTAAAAACATCTGAATCCATCTTAGATAAGATAAAGCGTTTTCAACAGCGAAGTGAAGGCTACCCTGTTAATAGTATTTTAAACGATATCTTTGGCGCACGAATTATTGTTTCTAGTGAAGATATTTCACAAATTATGGAACAACTCGATAATTGGAAAGAAAAATATGGATTAAAAAATTGGTATCTTAGAGATAAAGAAGAATATATCGGCATTCATATTTATTTTAAAAATTCTAGCAATTTCTATTATCCTTGGGAATTACAAATTTGGGATAAGAAAGATGCTGAAAGAAATATTCAAAGTCATATGAAATATAAGAGAGGGTTTGTTAAATAATCAAACAAATAATTCCCTTTAAAAATGATGTAGATGTAGATGTAGATGTAGATGTAGATGTAGATGTAGATGATTATTTTTATTCAAGGTATATATAAATGAGTACAACTTTTTATAGCTTAGAACGTTATTTTGATCTTGCTTGCCAAAAACACCCACAATTACAACACCTGAAATCTCAATGGGACTTTGACAAAGAGTTAATCAGTAAAGCATTGCAAAATGTTAATATTATTTTCTCTCATTATAGCCGTCATGACGCATCTCATTCTAACCAAATAATTATCAATATTGAAAGATTATTAGGAGATAAAATGCAATATTTATCTGCAACTGATCTATGGTTAATACTAGAATCAGCCTATAACCATGATATTGGTATGGTTATTACAAAGAAACAAATACAAGATATAGATTCTGAAGAATTTCAGAATTTTATAAAACAATTAGCAATGCATAAAGATCATGAATTATCCTTGTTTGCACAAAATTGGCTAGATAATCAAGCTATATTACCTCAAAAATCTGCATCTCATGACTTTATACAACAATATACGCAACTACTTGCTGAATGGTTTAGAAAAAAACATCCCTTAAATTCTGCCAACATTGTTAGAAATCCAGTAGAAGAAATAGGTTTAAACTCTTCCAGAAATGAGCTTCTTCCCAAACGCTTATTCAATATCCTAGCCAAAATCTGCAAAGCCCATGGTAGTGATTTTGATGATATGATAGCAGCTCTTCCAAAAGCTGAAGCTGGTTTAGCTACAGAAGATTGCCATCCTAGATATGTTGCCTGTTTATTAAGAATAGCTGATCTTCTTGATATTGATGATAATAGATTCTGTCCAGTAATGATGAGTATACATGGTAATAATCTGCCTATTATTAGCAAAGCTCATAAAGATAAACATCTTTCAGTACAACATTTTCGCTTAGATTCTGAACGTATTGAAATTGAATGTCACTGCCCAACACCCGAATCTTATGAAACTGCATTTGATTGGTTTGAATGGTTAAAATTTGAATATCATAAGCAAACACAATATTGGGATAAAATTGTTCCTAGTGAAACACTAGGTAGATTACCAACCCTAATGAATCCAGTAGTCAAGATTCAAAAACCTTTCTTAATTATTCAGGAAGGTAAAAAACCATCATTTAATATTAATAAACAAAGTTTGCTTAATTTAATAAGAGGAACAGGATTATATAGCTCTTATTTTGATAGTATACGTGAAATATTACAAAATGCTATCGATGCTACTTTATATCGAATTTGGATTGAAAACAAACACAAATATGACTTTTCTAATCTATCGCCCATAGATACACAATTTGTTGATTTAGTAAATAATTATAAAATTGATGTTGAACTTAAAGAAGATGGACAAAATATATGGCTATTGACTATCAAAGATCAAGGGATTGGAATTAGTATAAATGATCTTACCTATATGCTAGAAATCGGGGGGTCAAGAAATAATACATACAAACAAAAAATTCTAGAAGAAATGCCTACATGGTTTAAGCCTTCTGGTATATTTGGTATAGGTCTACAAAGTGCATTTTTATTAGCTGATGAATTTTATATTACAAGTAGATCTATTTTTGATCAAAAAAATCTAAAAATTCATTTTCATAAAATAAAAGGTATTACAATTGAAGAGGTTGATAATATTACTTCGTATGGATGTGAATTTAAAATAGCTATTAGAATTGAAAAATTCCCTGAAAGATATAGTTATTCTTTTGATGATGATATCAATTTTCAGATAACTAATAGATTAAAAGAATACGATATTACTAGTCCTTCTTTTAGATTAGATTTTGTCAAAAGAATATCTCTTATAAATAAAATAAAAAAATTTAGTCTACATGCACCAATCAAAATTAATATAAAAAATGCTATTGCCCCCTCTTCTCTTATAAAAGAAAAGGAATATTACTATTTTAGTAAAGAACATAATATTCTATTAAGTAATATTAGATTTGAAGATAAAATTTGTCATATACATACTTTTTTTAGAGGGCAAAGAATACCAAAGTTTTTATTACGCTTCACTGGTATACAATTTGATGCTGACATTTATTCAGATAGTGCAGATAAACTTCTTAGTTACAACAGAGAAAGCGTATTGCCAGAAGCTGATTCCAACATACGAAAAAAGATATATTTAACTATTTCTGAATACATTATAGAAAATTTCAATAATCTATCTGACGAAGATAAACCATTTGCTGCACTAAACTATTTATTAACATATCCAGGCTTAGAAAACAAAAATAAAAACATTATCAAATATATAAATAAATTACAAATTTCCTTTTTCAACAAACCAACATTATCCCTAGAAAAACTTTTGCATAAAATATATAATAATGAAATACCTTACATATCAGAAATAGATACTGATTATACTATTAATTATAATATTAAAAAGAACGAATATATTATTAATAATTCTATAAAATCAGAAATAATAAAATACTTACTTTTTTATTTTAAAAATAAGAATTTATTCTATTGCATTAATCAAGAAACTTTAAATACCAATCAATTTATTTATAAAACAACTTATCAATTTTATAAAAATGATACTATGCCTGTTACAAATACATATATGAGAAAGATTATTCAAAATAAGTTTTCTCACACAAGAGGTTGTCGATTATTTTTTCCAGCTTGGGGAGAATTTAGAGATTTAGCTATAAAAGAAAAAGCTACTGCATATGGTGATATATTTAAATATACAATACCAAATGACGATCTACTGATTTTACCCATTAATTTTAATCTTTCCCCCAACGATAGAGATCTTTTTTGGGACTCATCAGAAAAATTTATCAATTGGATCTACACAAATAGAAAAAATTCAGAAATTACTCTAGAAGGGATAATTATACTTAATAATAAATTAATAGATCATTTAAAAAACATTCTGAATTAGCTTTTTAAAAGATAATACTCAATTAGCAACAAAATAAGATTGTAATGATAAATTTAAGAAAAAAGCATCAATCACAAGTGGGTGTAAAGAATTAACAATAATTATAAAAACTCTCATGTGAAGCTCAGAAGTGAATTCTATCGACAATTAGATATTGAACATCAAGCGTTTTTAAAAGAGAGGAATGATAAAACCAACGAAAATGGTTATTTTTCTTATAAATATCATCATATAAGAGGAGGTTTATGCCAATTTAAAGCGCTATATCAATTTTCTATTTATGATAAAATATTATGCAGGATTCTTAATAAGAAAAGTTGTAAGAATTATCAGAAATAACAATTAACAACTTTTTTGTCCTATATGCTAATTTTAACTTTTATATTGATAAAATATACTAATAAATTTATTTAATTTTTTTAACGTCATATCTACTTTAATTTTTATAAATTTATCGCTTTCTTCTTCATTAATAATGATTAACCTTTCTCTCATTAATTCTAAAAATGTTAACTCAGGATATAAATGAAATATTATACTTTTTCCATCTAGCCTCTTAGTTTCAGAATATCTATAACCAAAAAATGATAACAATAAATATATAGAATTAATTTTCATTTTTTTAACAAAATCAGATCCTATTTTATGCATAATAGGGTAGTATTCATATGTTTTACAAATTAACTCATTAAGCTTAGCCTCATCTTTTAACTTAATCAAATTTTCTATCTCCTTTATTAAAATACTCTCTTTATAAGCCTCATATTCTCTTTTAATTAAATCATGTGTAGATTTAATTTCATCAAACATATCATTAATTTCTTTATCTTCTATCTCTATATAGCCATACCCACTACCATTAGACAATAAATCAAAAGCTTTACTTTTTACCCAACTTTCTTTTAACCTATTATCATATATATACTTTTTCGCAACATCTGCCATACAAGATAATTCCAAATCCAATCGAATATCTTTTTTATAAAAAAATGCTAATAATCTAAAAACATGCATAACTATACTCAAATCATTATATTTAAATTCGATATATTCTTTTTTTACTTTATATAATACTTCATAAAACTCTTCCTTCTCTAAGTCAGGCCATTTCCATAATTTAATCCAATTTGGTTTATCATTTTCTGATTTAAAAATAAAATGTTGAGAAATTAATTCATTTAAATTTTTGACAGGAACTCCTAAAATAATATTTTCCCATACTTTATTATTAAGAAATTGATAATCAGAAAAATGTTGCTTTTCAATAGTAGACCATGCAGCATCAAAACTATTTTTTAATTTATATAACAAAGACAAATAAAAAAAATATTGAATAAAAATTTCTTTAAATAGCTTATTTTCAAAAAGATCAGTTTCTATAAACTCTTTAATGTAAAAGAAATTATCGAATGTTCTTAATAGACATCTCAAATTATTATTTCCAAACTTTTCAAATAAATCTTTTATTATATTGATATCTTTTTGACAGAAAAATTTTCCATATTTATTCAGAAGATCTATCCAGATAGTTTTTTCATTTAAATAAAGATTTATAGTTTTATTAACCACTTTTTCTTTAAACTTATTAAAATAAGTCATTTTCGAATTTTCAATCATATTTTCTGAAGCAATCAAAATTACTTTGTTATTATGATGTTCCACTAAAAGATTAATAAACCCCAATATCTCTTCTATAGGTATTAATGTTCTCTCTAAGTCATCAAATATAAAAAATTTTTTCCCATTATCTTCCTTCATAATAGAATTGAAATAATTAGAATTGATAGAAAATTCAATATTACTCTCATAATCATCTACTATATGAATTTTTGTAGTAGCATTTATTGATCCCTTAACTAATTTCACTATATTTTTCGTAATTTTAGAAGATAGAAATGGATGGATTCCTTGAAAAATAGAATCTTTAACTTCTTTTATACTTTTTAGGCCAAAAAGACTAATATAGATAAATTTATTTTTATAATTTCCTCTTTTTCTTGATTCTATATATTCTTTAATGAAATATGTTTTTCCCACACCCCAATTACCTGTTAGCAATGTTGCATAATCTGTCTTCTCTTTCGCTAAATAATGATCTAAATACTTATAAAATTCATCAACTTCTCTCATACATAATACCTTAATATACCTCAAGCAACATTTTATTAAGTACTAATTAAACTTATGACCCAATTCATTCAATAATCTATCCATACTAATTTAAATTAAATATTTATAATTATAATTTAAATAATGCAATTCTTCATATAATTTATTATCACAATTATTTTAAACATAATTGCTATTTTTTAACCCCTTGGACAAGATAAATATCCTCTTTTTTCAATTGAAAAATGAATGCTTCATCATCAGAATCTTTCTTATTAAAGAATTGAAATACATATGTATCTCCTATTCTCCATAAAATTTTTCCTTTATAGCATTTTGCTTCAGAATTAAATTCAAAGTCATTATTCTCTGAAGATAAAAAGTTATTATCAAAAAAATTATTTTCTATCTGATAACATTTATCTTTTGCATCTCTAACTCCCATAAAAATCATTACAGATTTATTTACTTTAACTTGTGGAAGAAACATTATCAGTAAAATAGATAAAGAACAAAGTATAAAAAAAACTTTTATATAATTAATATTATTTATTTCTAATCTTTTTAGACACTTTAAACGATTTGATAAATACTCAATATGATTTTTATTTATTAAAAAAATAGTTCCTATGAATAATAATAATATACAATATATTATATATACTTCACTAAATACATTTTTATCAAAAAATTTATCTGTATCATAATAAAACAGAAAAAAGATAAAAAAAGGCATCATTATAAATGACATCAATGAATAAAGAAAATTTTGGAAAAAATTATTAAAAAAATTAAGAGAAAATAAATTTTTATATTTTATTTTATACAAAACACAATAAGCAGAAAGGTTTAATAAAGTTAAAAGTAAAACATATCTTTCATCCCACAAAAAAGCACTATAAAATAAGATATACTCAAATATGTTACTAATTATAAATATTATCAATTCTTTTAGGTTAACAATATACTTCTTAATAAAATTCATTCTGGTTAAAAATATTGGTATATAAAGTAGAACATAAAAGAAGTATAAAGATAAAAATATTACAACGGGAAGATTGCCATTTAATAACACAGATGGAAGGAGATTTATTGACTTAATCTCTATGAGATATCCCCAAAAAAATAAAATATTAAATACAAAGGCAATAGGAAAGAGTATTGATAAACAAAGGCTAATAAAACTCACATTATTTTTCATATAATTTATATATTTATTCGTTTTCATATTTCTATGAACTCTATATTTCATAATATCCCCCATTTAATTTTAGAGCACTCCAATACCACATCACCGTTTTTCTCAATCCACTCTCAAATGTTTCTTCCGGATACCAATCCAACTCTTGCTGAATTTTCGTGGCATCAATTGCATAACGTACATCATGTCCTGCTCTATCTGCGACATAAGTAATAAGATCTTGGTAAGCAATAATTCCTTTTGGTTTATTTGGTGCTAATTCTTCCAAAATTTGGCAAATCATTGTTACTACTTCAATATTTGTGCGTTCATTATTCCCACCAATATTGTATGTTTCACCAGTTCGTCCGTGTAGCAACACTCGATACAATGCCTTTGCATGATCTTCAACATATAACCAATCACGTACCTGTAAACCATTACCATATATCGGTAATGGTTTTCCTGACAAAGCATTCAAAATCGTGAGTGGGATCAATTTTTCTGGAAATTGGTAAGGACCATAATTATTAGAACAATTCGTTACTATTGCTGGCAAACCATATGTTCTATGCCAAGCACGAACAAGATGATCACTTGCTGCTTTTGACGCGGAATATGGACTACTTGGTGCATACGCGGTATCTTCCGTAAAAAAAGTTTGCTTATCTTGTAAATCACCATACACCTCATCTGTCGAAATATGTAAAAAGCGAAAATTCTTTTTCTTTTTAGTAGACAATGATTCCCAATAATGTCGTGCTGTCTCAAGCAACGTATATGTACCAATAATGTTAGTTTCTATAAAAGTAGCTGGTTTATTAATAGAGCGATCAACATGACTTTCAGCAGCTAAATGCAAAACTGCATCAGGCTGATACATTGAAAAAATTTTATCAAGTAATTCACGATCACAAATATCGCCTTTCTCAAAAAAATATCTTGAATTAGATTGAATTGTTTCTAAAAATAAAAGATTCGCCGCATAAGTAAGTTTATCAAGATTAATTACTTGATGAGGAGTTGATTGGAGAATATAACGAATAACAGCGGAGCCGATAAACCCAGCTCCGCCTGTGATGAGAATTTTCATGAATAAAAAATATTAATAAGCCCCACTACGATTTAATACAACTTTAATTGTCTTAAATAGAATTACAATATCATTCCAAATAGACCAATTTTTAACATACCATGAATCATAATAAACTCGTGTCGCATAATCCACATCATTACGACCACTCACCTGCCATAAACCAGTCATTCCTGGTTTAGCCATTAGATAGTAATCAATATCTTCGTTATATCTCGCTAACTCTGCTTTAACGATCGGTCTAGGTCCAACTAAACTCATTTCGCCTTTTAATACATTAAATAACTGAGGTAATTCATCTAAGCTTGTTTTACGCAAAAAGTGCCCTACTTTTGTAATCCTAGGATCATTTTTCAATTTAAAATCCTGCTCCCACTCTGCTCTAGCAACAGGATCATTAGCAAGTACTTGTTGTAATACTTCCTGAGAATTTAACACCATTGAGCGAAACTTTAAGCATTTAAATGGCTTTTTGTGACGACCTATTCGAGTATGCCCATAAATAGCATTTCCACCATCTTTTGAAACTAAATAATATAAAGTAAGTAATAATGGTGATAATAAAATAATTAATGATAATGAGCCCATGATATCCATAGCCCGCTTTAAAAAACGTGATGTTCTTTTAGCTAAATTATTATGTACTCGTAATAGCATAACTTCATAACTAAAAAGAAATGCCATATCTGTACTATAAAGTGGTATACCTCGTACAGTTGGTACAATAGAAATAGATCGACAATTTTTTTTCGTTAATTTTCTCAACCATAAATCTCGAAAAACATCTTCATTTTCTTCCAATGCAAGAATAAATTGCATGGACGTATCAGTAAAATCAACCTTATCTGCATTAACAATAGAAATTCCTGTTTTTCTAATTTCTTCCTCCATAAATCCACTATCAATATTTACAAATTGTATTATTTTCAAACCTAAATAAGGTTCACTAGTTAGTGCCATATAAGCATCTAACGCATTTTTCTTTGATCCAATAATAATGGTATTTTTAGTATACAAGCCTGATTTTATTAACAATTTTTTAACAAAAAAACGACCTAAAGGAACAATTATTAAAGCAATAATCCAAGTTAATCCCCATAAATATCTAGAAAAGAATAATTTAGAAAAAGCAATAATTGCCAATTCAAAAATTGCAAAAATCAATAATGTTCGAATAATTTCTTTTAACTCAAACCAACATGGTTTTCGGTATGTATAATGACGTAATCGAGTCCAAAACCAAGCAACACATAAAAGAGATAATACAATATGTATTATCTCTCTTCTAAAGTATTCTGCTTGTGGTAAAAAATGTGAAAAATCACTACTAACGAAATTTAATAGTTCAATACTAAGAAAAAAAGAAAAATAAACAAGTATAAAATCGACACTTGCCAATATTGATTTACATAGTAATTCTTTATTCATATTTTTAGTAAGCCCATTCATGATCTTTATTTATCATTCAATAATGATACAATATCTTTCACTTTTTGAGATGAACCTTTTTTAGAAATCAATAAGGCATCGTCTAAGTTAATAATTAATAGATCATTAATATCAATAGTAGCCACAATTTTTTTATCACTAAAAACAAAATTATTATGACTATTTATTGCTATAAATTTTTCTATATTTGAAGCATTTTCATTATTATCTTTTATATACTCTGTTGACAATGAATCAAAACTACCTACATCTGACCAACCAAAATCTGCACACACTACTTTAATTTTCTTTGAATATTCCATTACTGCATAATCAATACTATTTGCAGGAATATTTTTCATATCATTTTCATGAATAAAAGAAACATTATCCTCATTTGTATTCATATTATGAAATGCTGTATAGGCTTTAGAATAAATATCTGGTGAATATTTTTTTAATTCTTCAAGAAAAACACCAGCTTTAAAACAAAACATTCCACTATTCCAATAATAATTTCCACTTTCAATATATTGTTTTGCTGTTTCAAAGTCCGGCTTTTCATGGAACTCTTCTACATTTTCTTTATCATGTGTTTCTATATATCCAAATCCTACTTCTGGATATTTAGCATATAATCCAAAAGTAACTAAAAAACCTTGCTCAGCATACCCTCTTGCTTTTTCAACAGCCTTCTGATATTCAAAATCATCTCTAATTAAATGATCTGATGAGGTTACCAATATCACATCATCATATTTTAAGGAAAAACAAGCTAATGCGATTGCTGGTGCTGTATTTCTACCAATTGGTTCTAAAATATAGCTTATGTTTCTATCATAAATTTCATTCGCTTGTTCTAGTGCCAATAAATACTGCCCAACATTAGATACTATTAAATGATGACCGCAATGTTCTTTATTACGTTCAATATTCATCTGAAAAAGTGACTTATTTTCAAATAATCTAACAAATTGTTTTGGCATTTTTGTTGTACTCAAAGGCCATAATCTAGTACCAGCTCCACCACAAAGAATAAGATTTATCATTTATATTTTCTCTCTTGAAATAAGTTATATTTTTGCTCTACATAAGATTTTATTTCACTTTCAAAGCGTTCTACTGAAAATCGTGTAGCATTCTCTCTAATAATAAGGGGATCAAATTCACTTCTCTTTTTTTCGAATTTATCTAAAGCATCCAATAAACTAGGAATATCTTGCCTATCAAACCATATTCCTGTTTTATTATTAATTACAGTCTCTCTTGTCCCCCCTTTAGAAAGACAAATAACTGGTGTTCCGCAGGCCTGAGCTTCAACTGGTATAATTCCAAAATCCTCTTCTGCAGCAAATACAAATGCTTTTGCTTTCCTCATTAAATCTATCAATATTGAATCTTCCTGATATCCTAATATCTCAATATTACTAGATGCCTTAGACTTAATCTTGTCCATGTCTGGTCCTGTCCCCACAACAACTAACTTTTTCTTCGTTTTAGAGAATGCTTCTACAATTAAATCTATTTTTTTATATGGTACTAACCGAGAAGCTGTTAAAAAAAACTCTTCTTTAGAATCACAAATAGTAAATTTATTTATATCTACTGGAGGATAGATAACATCAGAATCTCTACCATATACTTTTTTGATTCTATTTGAAATATATTGGGAATTTGCTATATAGTGATCAACTCGATTAATAGTTGATATATCCCATAATCTTAATTTATGTAAAAAGTATTTAGCAATAATACTTTTAATACCTCTATCTAATCCACTTTCCTTTAAATATCGAAAGTATAAATCCCATGCATATCTAATTGGAGTATGAATATAACTAATATGTAACTGCTCACTATGAGTTAATACTCCTTTAGCAACACAATGTGAAGATGATAATATAAGATCATATTCTTCTAAATTAAATTGCTCTATTGCAAAAGGAAATAGAGGTAAATAATTTCGATATTTTTCTTTTGCTTTTGGCAAATTTTGTATAAAACTGATATTAGCCTTTTTACCTTTAAGTATTAAATTTCTATCCTTATCACTTAAAAAATCTATCAGACTATAAATATCAAAATCATCCCAAATATTAGTAAAACTACTAATACATTTTTCTGCACCAGCATAAACAGAAAACCAATCATGAATAAGAGCTTTTTTCATGCTTTATCTCTCAATTCTAAGTTATATCCTAAATCTAAAATAGCATTTCTTATTTTATTTACAGTATTTTCCCAAGTATATTCTTTTGCAATTTCTATTCCTCTTTGTGATAAAGATTTTTGCAAATCAGTATCATTAAAAAGCAAATCTATAGAATTAATAATTTCTTCTATATTATTAGGATTAATAAGTATTGCTCCGTCTTTTGCGATTTCAGGCATAGAAGTCACATTAGATGTGATAACAGGTGTACCACAGGCAAAAGACTCAACTATAGGCAAACCAAATCCTTCATAAAATGAAGGAAAAATAGTAAATACAGCCCCTCTATACAAATCAGATAACTGAGCATTCGAAACTTTTCCTATAAATATTACTCGATTGTCCAAATTTAACTCTGCTATTAGTTCTTTTAATTCTTCTGTTTCCTTCCCTGTAAAAATAAGTTTTACATATTTAGGAATATTAGAACGAGAAAAAGCATCTAGCAACCCTTCTTCATTTTTGTGTTTTTTTCTATTACTTACGCATAATATATATGGATTACCTATATCAAATTTATTACCAATCGTTGAAAATTCTTCAGAAACTCCATTACCAACTACTATCACTTTATTTTTATCTATATGAAAATAATCTAAAATTCTTTCCTTAGAAAATTCAGACACAGTAAAAATCAATTTTGCATTGCTTACTAATTTAAATAATACCGTTCGATAATAAATTCTTTTAAAAATATTACTATTTTCCTTTCTATCTATATGATTAATATCATGTATAGTCAGAATATATGAAATATCAGAGAACAATGGTCCATTATAACCTGGTGATAGAAATAAAGTTTTTCTATCCATATTTTTATAAATTAATGATAATTTAAAAGGATCTAATGGACTAACTGGACTACCACTTAAATTACATTTTTCTAAATAAAGTCTATCATACACTTCTTTAGAAAATCGCCCTATACCATTATTTCCTACCCAGCGTGTGTCAAAAATAATCATATAATATCCCTCTATATGATAGAAATAAAAGACTTGTAAGGATATAAGTTATTATTAGGTAAAGATAGTATCTGATATACATTAAGACTCACATATAAACACAATAATCCAACAACAATAACTCTTGAAATATTATTCTTGAAAGCTAAAGGTAGCATAGAAAAGAAAAATATTTCTGACAATCGATAATATAATGATAATCTCACTCCTATTATTTCATACTGACTAAAAATACAATAAATAAAAAAATTTATTAACATTCCCCATAAAACAATGTTTTTATACTGTTTATCAGCATTTATTTTATCAATAAAAAATATAACAATAAAAATAATAAATAGTCTAGACACAGTCTTAAATGAATAAAATACATTAGTATTAAAAAGTTCATCTGCTTGATAAGATAAGACTCTGTCTATTAATCTCAACTGCAAATATTGAAAATTAGATAGAAAACTAATAATAACTTCTGAAAAATTAATTCCTCCCAACACTAAAGAGAATAATAGTATCAAATATAATATTTTTTTAGAACATTTAATTTTATGAATCAATAAAAAAGGAATAAAAATAATCGCAGTATAATGAAAACAAGATGCTATACAAGTAAAAATAAATGAATATATTATTTTACTATTAAAAATAAAATAGTATGAAATACAAATAAAACCCAGTGCCATCCCTTGTCTAATTCCATTCATATCATATACTAAGTACCACATACCAGAATAAATTAATAAGGACAGATGTAAAGAATAAGATGCCTTGAAAAATGAGAACAACTTAGAACAAAAAGCTAATAAAAATACAAAAAAGATAAATAGTCTAAAATCTCCCCCAATTGATTTTACAAAATCAGATAAAAATATATAGCTAAACTCTATTCCTTCTTCAGATTGAAGAAAAATTTTTTCATAATTTTCTGTATCCGTCCCTATAGATATATCTCTAAATATTGCTATATATGATAAAAATAAAATAATTGGGAGTAAAGAAAGTATATTCCATAATGTCCCATATACTCCTTTAGGATTGATTAAATATCCAATAAAATATACTAAAAAAGCATATATTGGAATAAAATAATATAACATAAATTTTCCTATTATTTATATTTTATAAATCCAATTATTCTACCAAAAAAAGATCCAATATACATTTTTTTATTCCTTGATATAAGGATTCCCCCAATACTTCTTAATAAATAATTAAGAAATAAAATAATATTACCATAATTCTTTCTGAGAAATATATCTTTTTTAAATATTGCTCCGAAACCTAGACCATATTTATATGCTTTTCTAAAAGTTAAAGCATTATAGCCACCTTTTAAATGATATAAGTAAGCATCTTTTATAAAGATAATTTTATCTTTTGAAGATAACTGTTGCCACAAATAATCTGTCTCTTCACCAGAAGAAAAATAGGTTCCAACACCAAGCTTTTCATCAAATAAATAGTTTCTGTCATATTTCAAAAAAATATTACAGGAAAGACTATATTTTATAATATTTTTTCTTATAATGTTTAAGTTGAAAGATATATAAATTTCATTTGTTACTGGATCTATAGCTTCTATTAAAGCTAATTTAATATCTTTATCCATAAAGATTTTATAAACTTCTTCTAACACATTATTAGAATAAAAGCAGTCATCATCAGGAAATGCTACTATATCTCCGTCACAATATTTAAGTCCAATATTTCTATTTATAGATAAACCTTTAATATTACTTCTAATATATTTTATATCTAATTTATTTAAAAATTTATCTATTATATTCTTAACTTCATAATGTTCATTCTGATCGACTACTATTAATTCAAAATTTTTATAAGTTTGAGAAACTAAAGAATCAAGAAGATTATATATTTCTTTTGTTCTTCCTAATGTCGCCATGATTAATGATATTTTCATAAACAATGTCCTATCATAAATATTATTATTTTTCCTCTATATAAAAAATTACCATTTTCACCTTAATGATAAATATTTTATTTAGTAAAACTATTTACTCTACTATAAAAGATTCTTATTCCTATCTTTTAAAAAAGAAGATTCTGTATTTTTTATGAAAAATATCAAGAAACTTATCTATAATTGGATTTTTAACAAGAAAATTAAATATTACATATACACTGATACTAAATATTGTATTAAAAAATATTGATACATCATAAGATTCTAAAAAAAGACTAGTTATACACAAAATCACACTACCTAATATTCCAATGGATAATGGAAAAAAATAATTTATTTTGAATCTAACTTTTTTATAAACAATCACAAACAAATATATATTTACTAGCAATTCAGTAATCAATAAAGCTAAAATAGAACCATAGTAGCTAAAAAAAGGAATAAGAACAATATTAAGGATTATATTAATAATTACTCCCCATAGATTAATAGGCAATCTCTTTTTTTCATTATTTGATGCAATTAATAATTGAAAACAAAATAAATCACCAAAAACTTTTATAAAAACTATAACCGAAAGAAATTTTACTAAAGTAGCAACTTCATAAAAATCTACACCAAAAAAAATATCCACTATAGAATTAGATAATACTATTAATAGTATAACTGCTGGAAAAACTATAAAACAAATAACACTAAATGCATTATCTAAAATATCATTTAATTGTTTCCTATCATGTTTAAATACATAACTCAGTCTAGGTAACAAGACAGCTGAAATTGCGGTACAAATAGAAACTAAAGAATTAATTAATTTTATAGAGTTAGAGTATATGCCAATATCATGATTAGTTCCAAAAAATCCTAAAATAGTTATATCTATATTATTATAAATGCAACTTAACAAACCTAAAAGAGACCAATAAAACACTATATTAACATGCCTTTTTATATTAAGACCTTTTATCACAAATTTAATATACTTTTTTAAATAAAAGATATTTACTATATGATTAGAGATCATTCCAAAACTCATTAGAAACGCAAAAACTAGATAATCATCTTTAGTTTTAACCATAGTAAAAATAAAAACTAATGTTATTATTCTTAATATAAAACTTCTGACAGTTATATAAACAAAGTCTTCTTTTCCTTTGTAAAACCAATCTATATTAGTAAATCCTAGAAAGATTTGTATTCCATACATCAAATATAAAGTAAATTCATTTTTTAAACTCGATACAGATGCAATTAAAACTATATATAATATAGAAGAAAATACTGAAAATATTACACTTAATAGAAATATTTCTGAAAATACCCTATTCGTTTCCTCAGTATCATCCTTTACTTTAGCAATCTGTTTAATGCCATAATAAGAAAAACCTACAGTACTTAGAATAACAAAATAATATGATAAATTCTGAGCATATGAAATAACTCCTATCCCATCAGGTAACAATATCCTAGATATATAAGCCATTATAGCTACGGGAAATATAACTGAGGATAGTGTATAAAATAAATTAAATATAGCATTAGCAATTAAAGATGTTTTCAAAATTACCTTCTCTAAGAAAAATATTATTATTTATAATATTTATTAAATAATTCACCTAACAATGTATTAGATGCGTATCTTTTATTCTTATCCATACCTTCTCTTTTCCATACTTCGTTCCATAAATGAACTGCATGAGTACTTTTAGGTAAACTATCTATACTAATCGCATCTGGTTCAATAAATTTTTTAACCTTAGTCCAATAAATTGGATAAAAAACATCACTATCCAGAGGAATAATTTTCTTGTTATATTGATAATAAAAATATGCTCTAGATAATGCTAATGGTCCAGCACACTCTCCCCAACCTATTGCCTTCATTTCTTTCCTAGTAAGAAAATAATATAATTTTTTCAATATTACTTTCCAATTATCATGCCTAAATATCTTGAGTGGATATTTTGCACTATTATACATTATTTCTACTAATGGACTTTTGGCTGGAAATTTCATAATTGTTGGCGTTAATAAAGTCCCATTTTGTTCCCACCCAACGATGATATCACATTGAAATCTAAAAGGCTTAATACAAATTACATCCATATCTGAATAATAACCCCCTTTATCTAATAACAATTTCCATCTAAAAAGATCTGCAAATGCTGCATATGAACCTAAAAACTTAAATATTTGATTTGATGGAATTATTTCATTTGCATTCAGTACAGTTGTTCCCTCTGGGATTCCAATTACATCTTCATATACATATAAATGAACTGGATGCCCATTAGCTAAAAAAGAACGAATTGATAGTTGTTCAATAGGGCTCAATTTTTCCCCAATCCATAACATTTGTATAGCTTCTAGTTCCATAAATTTTATTTTTCCTTATTAAAGTTAAAAAATTTTTTTATATTTATACAAGTATATTTCTTATTTATCTTTTCATAAAAAATAATATTAGTTAAATTTAGTCTTTTAACTGATTCATTAAACGACATTAGATCGTTTAAAATATGAATTGTATTATTATATCTCCATTACCTACTAGTAACATTAAATATACTATGTATTCTAAATTTAAATTACTTTTTATTCTTAAAGTAAGAAAATAAAAAATATTTTTTATTTATAACTTAATAACTATCAACTTTCTTGTTCAGAAAATATATTATTAATAAATATATAAATAATTGATAAAATTAATCCCAATAAAGCCCCTACCAATAAAATTAACAATCTCTTAGGAGCATCTTTAACCACAGGATAATCAGGAGAAGATAAATAAGTAAAAGCATCTGCCTTTATATTTTTTAAGTTCTGTCCTAATTTCTCTAAATGCTCTAATTGTGCTTGAATCTCATAATATCGTTGCGGATAAATAATATTAGTAGAACTCACTACTTCAATTTGCGATGTTAGATACTTTGTTCCTAGCATGAACAAATAAGGATTGTCTGTTAGTTGCAACTGAGGTAATTGTGATTGCAATTGTGTTTGTGGTACAGAAACTGAAATGGCTGTATCATTTGATTTCATCAATGCTAACATAGCTAATTCAGAATTATTCTCTCCAGTTTTCACTAAATCTGTAATTCCTGCTTTTGTTGCAACTTCTAATGCTTTGTTTAACTTTTCTAACTTAACTTTCTTTTGTACTTCCAAATCTTGTTGAATCTTACTTTGTTCAAATTTTAGATCAGCTATCTTTTCCTTATAATCAATCAGAAAATTATCTATATTGAAAGTGACTGCTTGTTGATTAATAGTATCAATAAATTTCTTTAAGGTGTTTTGTGCTAGTACTGGCGATTCAGCAGAAAAACTAATTGTGATGCCTAAAGCATTTGGATCTTTTTTAAGATCTGGTACCGTAATAGAAATATCTTTAGTAACCATCTCATTCATAATACTTCTTTGCTGTTCTTCTGTTTTTCCATCAGAAATAGCTTGTTTATATACATCTGAACTCACAAGAAAAGATTGTCTTTCATCTAATGAATAAAGCAACTCAGTAAATTTAGTAAACATCTGCTGAGATAAACTTTTAATATCAAAAGTATTTCCTAAGATACGGGCATATTCTTGTTGTACATTATTATATTCTTTCAATGCAACCGATGTCGGCATAATTACAGTTGCTTTAGATGTCCAACGTTCTTTTGCTGTAAAAGCATATCCTGCTGCAATTAATACACATACCAATGTAGTGATAAAAATAGTTAATTTCTTTTTCCATAATAGCGAAAATAGTTCAACTAAATCTATTTCATCATCCCTATCATTTTGCGCTCTTTGCTGTTCCATATCAAAAAACTCTCGCCTACTAATCAAAAAATCTCGCATATTTTAGAAGATGTTTTGATTTTTGCAAGCAACGTTTATAAAACTTATGTGTATAACAGCAACAAAATACATAACTAAGTTGATGTCTGATAATAAGAAGTAAGTGTTTTCCTTATTAATCAAAATGTTAAATTGACTCATACTGATTATTATTGCAACTTAAGCATATTCAAGTTTTTACATTTTTCACTTTCCGCTACCGACATAACCATGTATAATCGCACCGTTTTTATGCAACTACCTCAAGTAGCTGTTTATTTGATTAATCCATTTTTGTTGTAATTTTTTAGAGGAAACATGGCAAAAGAAGATAGTATTGAAATGCAAGGTACCATTTTAGAAACCTTGCCAAACACAATGTTCCGTGTCGAATTAGAAAATGGACACGTTGTTACTGCACATATCTCAGGCAAAATGAGAAAAAACTATATTCGTATTTTAACTGGTGACAAAGTAACTGTTGAAATGACACCTTATGATTTAAGTAAAGGTCGTATTGTTTTCCGCAGTCGTTAATATCTTTCTCCCTTGCCTTTGTGGTAAGGGGGGGGGGAGTTTAAAGAAATAAATCTTCACTCTGAGTATATTTATATTTTGGAAAATCCTTTTTATGCAGATACCATTTACTTCCTCCCATAAATATTTATCTATTTTTTTTAATCTTATCATTACTTATTTTTTTATTGCTCTAGTTATTGTTCCAAAGGCTTATAGTAGTGGGGCAATTTTAATTATTATCGCTGTATTTTTTATTATTTATTCAATAATAAAAAATAAATCTCTAACAAAGATTAAAAACAAAAATTACTATTTTTTTATAGTTCCATTTAGCATTTATTTTACTCTTTATATATTAAGTATTTTTATTCATAGTGATTCAATTAAAACCCTAGACAATGCGAGTAGGAGTATCTGTTTTTTACTACTTTTTTTCTTGATAAAAGCATATCCATTGAGCTTAAAAAATCTACTGTATAGTATCCCACTATCTGGTATAGCAACTGGATGTTATGCGTTTTATCAGAAATTTTTCTTACACTATGATCGTGCTTTATCCGATACAACCTATGTAATTCAATCTGGCGATATGGCGATGTCAGTTGGCATGTTTAGCCTTGCTTTAATGTTCTATTGTTGGAAACATAAGCAATATTATCTGGTTTTATTATGTGCAATAGGTTCTTTCGGAGGAATGCTAGGCAGTTTTCTTTCTGCAAGTCGTGGTGGTTGGTTATTGATGCCATTTATTATCTTGACCTTATTTTATTTAAATCGCCATATGCTTACTAAAAAAGTTATTGTTAGCTTTTCTGTTTCTCTTGTAGCGATTATTTCTATTTTGTTGATGACGCCTTCTGCAAAAATGTTATCTCAAATTGAAAAAGCTTATATTGAAGTTGCTAATTTTGGTAAACCTGGAAATTCGAATACTTCTGTTGGTGCAAGATTAGATTTATGGGAAGCTTCTCTTGCAATGATAAGAGAAAAACCTATCTTAGGTTGGGGACACAAAGGTGCTGATGAACGAAGAAGAGAGCTTGGCAGATTAGGTTTATTAGCTGAATATCCTGCAAATTTGGGGCATGCTCATAATCAATATTTAAATGATTTCTTAGAAAGAGGAATTTTTGGCTTTCTATCATTGCTAAGTATTTTTCTATTTCCACTATATGCTTTTGCACAAGCTTACAGAAAATATAAAGAAAATGAGGAAATTAAACTTTTTTCTACTTTAGGCATTATCCATATCACATCTGTTATATCATATGGTTTAACCCAAGCCTTTTTTTCCCATAACTCTGGTAATATGTTCTATTTTTTCTTAACTGTTTTATTTTATGCGATGTTGCTAGGGTATAAAAATCAGAAAGTTTGATTTGTGATGATATTAAATAAAATTAGGATTAGTCTATCTAATCCTATCTATATTCTACAAACTGATTACTCTCTCCCCTCAACAACTCCATCAATTTCACATGAATAAATAGCTTATCTCGCCCAATAGAAATTTCTTCTAAAATACCAATATCACATAACTCTTTTAAATATTTTGAGGCAGTTTGCCGCTTTGCAATTCCAGCTTTTTCTAAATTTTGAATTCGTGTATATGGTTGTTCAAATAATAGATCAACTAATTCTCGTTGATAAATTTGTGGTAACTTATCTTGTATATAACGTTTTGTTTCTTCTAATAATAGCCTAATAGCTTCTATCTTTTTTACCGTCCATTTTGCAGTATCTTCTATACCTTTTAAAATATAAATAATCCAATCCTGCCAATTTTGTTCTGCTGTAACCTTTAATAATAGACGATAATAGTCATTCTTATTTTGAATAATATATCGACTTAAATATAGAATTGGTAAATTTAATAAACCTTTGTTAATTAACAATAAACTATTTAATATTCGCCCTGTTCGTCCATTACCATCAGTAAATGGGTGGATTGCTTCAAATTGATAATGAGCAACTGCTAAAATAATTAATGGATCAAGATCTTCATTTTGATGAATAAATCGTTCCCAATTAGCTAATTTATTACGAATAAGTTGCTCTCCCACAGGAGGAGTATAGATAGTTTCGCCTGTTGTACCGTTACGTATTGCTGTACCACTTACTTTACGAATATCCATATCTCTGCCTTTAATTTCACTACATACAAGTACAGCCGTTTGTGTACATAAAGGAAGTCGATCTAAACTTTTATGTCCAGTAAATAGCGCTGTTCGGTATCGTAATGCTTCTTTCGTTGCAGGATCACTACCATTATTTTCTATTTGTAATGACTGAAATAACTTATCCGTTGTTGTCATAATATTTTCAATTTCACTACTCGCTTTCGCTTCCATAATTGGAATTGTATTAGTTAACATCGATTGATTAGGAATAAGTTCTACTGCTTGTTTTAGTTCAGCCAATGCTGCTCGGGATAAAATAGTTTGTTTAAGAATAGCTTTAGTTTCTAATGCCTGTGAAGGAGGTAATCTGGTAATGAATTATAGGAAAGTTCACGATTCCAATTTGTCATCTTTAAAATTTCCAATTTTTTAAACATATTTTGATGTATATGTTTAACCAATCAACATATCAATAAAATATGTTTAAATTTTCTAATTTTTTAAACATATACAGAAAGTTGATTTTTTACTTGTTCTAGTAGTAATACTTTAACTTCATTGCAAGCTAATACTTTGATGATATGATGATATTTGTCATCCACTTTGATTGGTTAGCTGATATGCTTTGACTGCAGTTGTATCTATCGTTGCTATAAATGCTAAAAAAGCTGGTTAATATCATCATTAACCAGCTTTTTAGATTTAATTTACTGTTGAACTTACTACTTTTGTAGCTCGTTTTTTCGATTTAGGTAAATCCTTAATCACTTCAATGCCAACTGGCGGTTTTTCTAATGCTAAAGCTAATACTTCATCAATAGTTTCCACTGGACGAATATCAAGTGCTGCTTTTGCATTTTCTGGAATATCCTCAAGATCTTTGACATTCTCTTTTGGAATGAGAACTCGCTTAATTCCACCACGATGAGCTGCCAAGAGTTTCTCTTTTAACCCACCAATTGGTAACACTTTACCGCGTAAGGTAATTTCCCCCGTCATTGCAACATCAGCTCTCACAGGATTACCTGTTAAGCAAGAAACTAACGCTGTACACATTGCAATCCCTGCACTCGGACCATCTTTTGGTGTTGCACCTTCAGGAACGTGAATATGGATATCTCGTTTCTCATAGAAATCAGGATTAATACCAAGTTTTTCTGCTCTAGCACGTACCACAGTCATCGCCGCTTGAATGGATTCTTTCATCACATCACCAAGTGAACCTGTATAGTTAAGTTTACCTTTGCCTGAAACAGAAGCAGATTCAATTGTTAATAAATCTCCTCCAACTTCTGTCCATGCCAATCCAGTTACTTCACCAATACGGTTTTGGCTATCTGCTTTACCATATTCAAAACGTCTTACCCCAAGATAATCATGTAAATTGCTGCTATCAACAACAACATGTTTTAATGATTTATCTAACAGTAAATTTTTCACTGCTTTGCGACAGATTTTCGAAATTTCACGTTCTAGACTACGCACACCAGCTTCGCGAGTGTAATAACGAATAATATCTAAAATCGCTTCTTCTTTAATGGTCAACTCTTGTGCTTTTAAGCCATTACGTTCAATCTGTTTTTTCAACAAATGACGTACTGCAATATTTAATTTTTCATCTTCGGTATAACCCGATAAACGAATCACTTCCATACGATCCAATAATGGCCCTGGGATATTCATTGAGTTAGAGGTTGCAACGAACATTACGTCAGAGAGATCGTAATCCACTTCTAAATAGTGATCACTAAAGGTATTATTTTGTTCTGGATCTAATACTTCTAATAATGCAGATGCTGGATCGCCTCGCATATCTGCACCTAACTTATCAATCTCATCTAATAAGAAAAGCGGATTTCTTACACCAACTTTCGCCATATTTTGGATTAACTTGCCTGGCAAGGCACCAATGTAAGTACGACGATGTCCACGAATTTCTGCTTCATCACGCACACCACCTAACGCCATACGCACATATTTACGCCCGGTTGCTTGTGCAATAGATTGCCCTAAAGATGTTTTTCCTACCCCTGGCGGTCCAACAAGACAAAGAATCGGTCCACGCATTTGGTTAGTACGAGTTTGTACGGCTAAATATTCTAAAATACGCTCTTTAACACGTTCTAAACCATAATGATCGTTATTTAATACCTCTTCTGCCTTCTTCAGATCTTTCTTCACTTTAGTACGTTTATGCCATGGCACTTGCACCATCCAATCAATATAACTACGTACAACGGTTGCTTCAGCAGACATAGGCGACATCATTTTGAGCTTTTGTAATTCTGCTTCTGCCTTTTCTTCTACGGCTTTCGGCATTCTGGCATCAGCAATTTTTTTCTTTAATTGCTGAATTTCATTCTCTGCACCTTCAACTTCGCCTAATTCTTTTTGAATTGCTTTAATTTGCTCATTGAGATAGTAATCACGTTGATTCTTTTCCATCTGTTTCTTCACACGATCACGGATTTTCTTATCAATACTGTTAATTTCCATCTCAGTTTGAATTAATCCGATAAGTGCTTCAAAACGTTTTAATACATTAGCTTCTTCCAATAAGCCTTGTTTTTTCTCAATACTTAACGGCATATTACCAGCTAAGGTATCAGATAATTTTTCGGGTGCATCGATTTCTTTTAATGCAGCTAAGACTTCTGGTTTAATCTTATTATGTTGTTGAGTTGAGAATTTATCTAATTCTGTTAATACCGTATTCTGAATAACGTTTAATTCAAGTTGATTATCAATAATTTCAGGAATTTCTGTCACTTCGGCAGCAAAATATTCATCATCATAAAATTGTTCTATTTTTGCTCTTGTTTTACCTTCGACTAAAACCTTTACTGTACCATCATGTAATTTTAATAATTGAATAATGGTAGCAACGGTACCAACTTGATAAATATCTTCTGCTCTAGGTTCTTCCAGATTCGCTTCTTTTTGTGTGACTAATAAAATATCTTTGCCACTGTCCATTGCCTCATCCAGGCTTCGTATTGATTTAGCTCGTCCAACATAGAGTGGCATCACTATATGAGGAAAAACGACAACATCTCGCAATGGTAAGACAGGAATTTGTTTTGTATCTGATAATTCTATATTCATAATTATTGTTCTCTTGTCTATTACACGAATTCGGGGTATATGGGGAACTTTTTCCTAATCTCAAGGGTATGAAGATAAATAAGTAAAAAATCTGCACCTCAACTATCGCTAAAGTGCAGATTTTTAAATTGTATTACGAAAAAATTAATTTGCTAGGAAATTATTTTTTCTTTTTCGCTTTTGCATTTGGTAAGTCTGTTACGGTACCCTCAAACACTTCTGCTGCAAGACCTACTGATTCATGTAATGTTGGGTGAGCATGGATAGTTAAGGCTAAATCTTCTGCATCACAGCCCATTTCGATGGCTAAGCCGATTTCACCTAATAATTCACCACCATTAGTACCAACAATCGCTCCACCAATTACACGATGCGTATTCTTATCAAAAATAAGTTTAGTCATACCATCTGAACAGTCAGAAGCAATCGCACGACCTGATGCTGCCCATGGGAATGTTGCAACTTCATAAGCGATACCTTCCGCTTTACATTCTTTCTCTGTCTTACCTACCCAAGCCACCTCTGGTTCAGTATAAGCAATTGAAGGAATGACTTTTGGATCGAAGTAGTGTTTTTGTCCAGCGATAACTTCCGCAGCAACATGGCCTTCATGAACACCTTTGTGAGCTAACATTGGTTGACCAACAATATCACCGATTGCGAAGATATGTGGCACATTAGTACGCATTTGTTTATCAGTACGAATAAAGCCACGCTCATCAACTTCAACACCAGCGACATGAGCATCAATTAATTTACCATTTGGGGTACGACCAATCGCTACTAATACTGCATCATAACGACGAGTTTCATTTGCACCTTTACCTTCCATTGAAACATAAATACCATCTTCTTTTGCTTCTACTGCAGTCACTTTAGTTTCTAATAAAAGGTTAAATTTCTTCTCAATACGTTTAGTAAAGATCTTAACAACATCTTTATCCGCTGCTGGGATAACTTGATCAAACATTTCCACTACATCAATTTGTGAACCTAATGCATGATAAACAGTTCCCATTTCAAGACCGATAATACCACCACCCATAATGAGTAATTTTTCTGGTACTTCTTTAAGTTTTAATGCATCTGTTGAATCCCAAACACGAGGATCATCATGTGGAATAAATGGTAATTGAATTGGACGAGAACCTGCTGCAATGATTGCATTATCAAAGGTAATTTTGGTTTCACCCTCTTCACCAGCAACAATAATGCTATTTGCACTCGCAAATTTACCATAACCATTAACAACTTGAACTTTACGCATTTTCGCCATACCAGCTAAACCGCCAGTTAATTGGCTAATTACTTTTTCTTTCCAGCCACGAATTTTTTCAATATCGGTTTTTGGTTCACCGAAAACGATACCATGTTGAGCTAAAGATTTTGCTTCTTCAATCACTTTGGCAACGTGTAATAATGCTTTAGATGGAATACAACCCACATTTAAACATACACCACCAAGTGTTGAGAAACGTTCAATAATTACAGTTTCCAAGCCCAAGTCCGCACAACGGAATGCTGCAGAGTATCCAGCAGGACCAGCACCTAATACGACCACTTGTGTTTTAATTTCTTTATTCATGTTCAGCCTCTTTTTTCCCTGTATCTAATCCATTTAGATACGGTAATTTAAATTAATTTGTAACAAAAGCCTGAATAATCAGGCTTTTGCTTCCATTTACTACATGACTAAGCGGCGTAAATCCGACAACACACCACTGATATAGGTAATAAAGCGTGCACCATCAGCACCATCGATCACACGGTGATCGTAAGATAATGATAATGGTAACATCAAACGTGGAGTAAATTCTTTACCATTCCAAACTGGTGTCATTTCTGATTTAGACACACCTAAGATTGCAACTTCTGGTGCATTTACGATTGGGGTAAAGTGAGTACCGCCAATACCACCTAAGCTTGAAATAGTGAAACAACCACCTTGCATATCAGATGCAGTTAATTTACCAGCACGCGCTTTCTTAGAAACTTCTGCTAATTCACGAGAAAGCTCAATAACACCTTTCTTATTAACATCTCTGAATACAGGTACCACTAAACCATTTGGTGTATCTACTGCCACACCAATATTGATGTATTTCTTCAAGATTAAACGCTGTGCATCTTCAGTAATTGAGCTATTAAATGTTGGATACGCTTCTAACGCTTTCGCAACAGCTTTCATAATAAAGACAAGCGGAGTAATTTTAACATCAAGTTTTTGTTTTTCAGCAAGAACATTTTGTTCTTTTCTGAATTTTTCGAGTTCAGTAATATCAGCTTTATCCCATTGTGTAACATGAGGAATCATTACCCAGTTACGATGTAAGTTCGCACCAGAGATCTTCTTAATACGACCTAATTCAACTTCTTCAGTTTCACCAAATTTACTGAAATCAACTTTCGGCCATGGTAATAAGCCTAAACCTGCACCTGCATTACCTGCTGCTGCAGCTGCTGGTGCTGCTGCACCAGATTCAGCAATCTTAACAGCATTCTTCACATATGCTTGAACGTCTTCTTTTAAGATACGTCCTTTACGGCCAGTTCCTTTAACTTTATCTAAGTTAACACCAAACTCACGTGCTAAACGGCGAACAACTGGTGTGGCATGTGCAAAACTTGCACTCTTTGTCACATCTTCAGATGACGCAGCAACTGGAGCTGAAGCTACTGGCGCAGGCGCTGCTGCTGGAGCTGCTGGTTGTTGAGCTGGTGCTGCTGCGACAGGTGCTGCACCTGCTACTTCAAAACGCATAATCAATGAACCAGTAGAAACTTTATCGCCTGATTTCACTAAAATTTCTTTTACTACACCTGCAAATGGTGCTGGCACTTCCATTGAAGCCTTATCACCTTCAACGGTAATTAATGATTGTTCTTCACTTACGCTATCACCAACATTTACCATAATTTCGGTAACATTAACTTCATCTCCACCAATATCAGGTACATGAACATCTTGTACACCACCTGATACTGCTGCAGGTTGTGCTGCTGGTGCCAGAGCTGCTTCTGCTACAGGCGCAGCTGCTGCACCTGCTACTTCAAAACGCATAATTAATGAACCAGTAGAAACTTTATCACCTGATTTCACTAAGATTTCTTTTACTACGCCTGCAAATGGTGCTGGCACTTCCATTGAAGCCTTATCACCTTCAACAGTGATTAATGATTGTTCTGCAGTAACGCTATCGCCAACACTGACCATAATTTCAGTCACGTTAACTTCATCACCACCAATATCAGGTACATTTACATCAACAATAGATGCTGCTGCCACTGGTGCTGCCGCTACAGGTGCTTCTGCTGCTGGCGCTGAAGCTGGTGCTGCCGCACCTGCTTCTTCTAAAATAAACATTGGTGTACCAGTAGAAACTTTATCACCAACTTTTACTAAAAGTTCTTTTACTACACCTGCTTCTGGTGCTGGTACTTCCATTGAAGCTTTATCACCCTCAACATTGATCACACTTTGATCAACTTCAACAGTATCACCTACTTTGACCATAACTTCTGTTACAGTAACTTCATCACCGCCGATATCAGGTATAAGAATTTGTTTTGACATGTTTTTATATCCTTGTGATTGTTACAGTTAATTATGCGTGTAAAGAGTATGCTTTATCAGCATCAATACCATATTTGCTGATTGCTTCTACCAATACTTTCTTATCTAAAGTACCTGCTTTCACAAGTTGAGATAATGCAGCAACTGCAACATGTTTTGCATCAACTTCAAAGTGTGAACGTAAGTTTTCACGGCTATCTGAACGGCCGAAACCATCTGTACCAAGAACAAGATAGCTGCTTGCTGGTACATAAGCACGTACTTGATCAGCAAATAAACGCATATAATCTGTCGCAGCAACCGCTGGTGCATCATTCATCACTTTAGTGATGTAAGGCACTTTCGCTTCTGCTTCTGGATGTAAAGTATTATAACGTTCGATTTCGTTACCTTCTCTCGCAAGTTCTGTGAATGAAGTTACGCTATAAACATCAGAAGAAACACCGAAATCATTTGCTAATAATTGTGCTGCTTCACGAACATGACGAAGAATTGCACCAGAACCTAATAATTGAACCTTACCTTTACCTTGACCAGTAACAGTTTCAAATTTATAGATACCTTTACGAATACCCTCTTCTGCACCTTTCGGCATTGCTGGTTGATCATAAGTTTCATTCAAGGTTGTGATGTAGTAATACACATCTTCTTGCTCTGGACCATACATACGACGTACACCATCTTGAATAATAACTGGGACTTCGAATGCAAATGCTGGGTCATAAGATACACAACTTGGGATAGTTAATGCTTGAATATGGCTATGACCATCTTCATGTTGTAAACCTTCACCATTTAAGGTTGTACGACCTGAAGTACCACCAATCATAAATCCTCTCGCACGTTGGTCGCCAGCTAACCACATTAAATCACCAACACGTTGGAAACCAAACATTGAGTAGTACACAAAGAATGGGATCATTGGCAAGTCATTGGTACTGTATGAAGTTGCTGCTGCAATCCAAGATGCTGTTGCACCTTGCTCATTGATACCTTCTTGTAACACTTGACCATCAACTGCTTCACGATAATAAGCCACTTGTTCACGGTCTTGAGGCATATAATTTTGACCATGTGGGTTATAGATACCGATTTGACGGAAAAGCCCTTCCATACCAAAAGTACGTGCTTCATCAGCAATAATTGGCACAATGTGTTTACCAATTGATTTATCTTTTAATAACACATTTAATGTACGCACAAATGCCATAGTCGTAGAGATAGGACGTGATTGTGCTTCAAATAATTGTGAAAACTCTTCAATAGCTGGTACATCAAATTGTTGTGTAAAGCGTGGTAAACGAGTTGGCACATAACCTTTTAATGCTTGACGACGTTCATGAATATATTTGTACTCTTCTGAACCTTCAGCAAATTGGATATATGGTAATTTTTCAAGATCTGCATCAGAGACAGGAATATTGAAACGGTCACGAACGTGTTTAACGCCAGACATATCCATTTTCTTAACTTGGTGAGCAATATTCTTACCTTCTGCTGCATCACCCATACCATAACCTTTAATGGTTTTCACAAGTAATACAACTGGTTTATCTTTCACTTGTTTTGCTTTATTTAATGCAGCAAAGATTTTGATTGGATCGTGACCACCGCGATTTAATGCCCAGATTTCATCATCTGTCATATCTTTAACTAAATCTGCAGTTTCTGGATAACGACCAAAGAAGTGTTCACGTACGTAAGCACCATCTTTTGATTTCATTGTTTGGTAGTCACCATCAACAACTTCCATCATTAATTGTAATAATTTACCTGAAGTGTCTTTTTGTAATAAGCGATCCCAACGACGCCCCCAAATTACTTTAATCACTTCCCAGCCAGCGCCGTTAAAGTTACTTTCTAATTCTTGGATAATCTTACCGTTACCTGTTACTGGGCCATCAAGGCGTTGTAGGTTACAGTTAATGATAAATACTAAATTATCTAATTTTTCACGTGCAGCAAATGCTAATGCACCACGTGATTCAACTTCATCCATTTCACCATCACCTAAGAAGGCATATACGGTTTGATCTGAAGTATCTTTTAAGCCACGATTATTTAAATATTTTAAGAAACGAGCTTGATAAATTGCATTCAATGGTCCTAAGCCCATTGATACAGTTGGGAATTGCCAGAATTCTGGTAATAATCTCGGATGTGGATAAGAAGATAAACCTTTGCCATGTGCTTCTTGGCGGAAGTTATCCATTTGTTCTTCAGTTAAACGACCTTCAACAAATGCACGTGCATAAATTCCTGGTGCGATGTGAC
Source organism: Gallibacterium melopsittaci (assembly GCF_042433085.1). Lineage (NCBI taxonomy): Bacteria > Pseudomonadati > Pseudomonadota > Gammaproteobacteria > Pasteurellales > Pasteurellaceae > Gallibacterium > Gallibacterium melopsittaci. Next base: position 27,385 of record NZ_JBHLWA010000001.1, on the reverse strand, counting down.
CTTGGAAGAAAACGAGGTCTCCACCATTTTTTTCATTACGCGCTTTAAAGAAATGGTTGAAACAAACTTCATAAATAGTTGCGGAAGATTGGAAAGACGCCATGTGTCCGCCTAATTCTAGATCTTTCTTAGACGCACGTAATACAGCCATAATAGCATTCCAACGAACAGCTCCACGAATACGACGTTCAAGGTCTAAATTACCTGGGTAATTAGGCTCTTCACTAACAGGAATGGTATTGATATAGTCTGTTGTCATTCCAGTTGGAAGTGAAACATTATTTGCTCTCGCACGTTGAATAAGTTGTTCAATAATATATTGAGCTCGTTCAACACCCTCTTCACGAATCACTGAATCGATTGCCAACAACCAATCGTTGGTTTCAATCGGATCCACGTCATTTTTTACCATATCCGACATGGGTTCTTCCTTTTTATGTATTATAAGTTGACAAAATGCTGTAATACTTTCTACAGCAAGGAAAGTATTAAGCGACTGATAAAACATTATCTGTTAAATTAGGACTGTGAAATCAGCAGATGGACTTCACAATTTATTAACTAATTTTAGAAATTTTATTAGATTTTTTGAAATAAAGATAGATAAAATTTGTTTCAAAATATCAAAAATTTACCAAATTGTCTATTTTATCGTCAGCACAGTAACAGCTCTACCTAATTAGAGGAAAGCCTAATCCCTGTTTATTTCGCTGTTTTAGAGAAGATTTTCCTCCTCTCTTATCCCTTTTCTTCTAAAATAGATTATCTTTTTCATCCTTACTATTTATTACCATCTTAAAAATGAATATTAATAAAGAAATTGCACAAAAAATTGTTATCCGTACGATGAAGATTATTCCTTATTCAGTAAATGTTATGGATCAAAATGGCATTATTATTGCATCTGGAAATCCATCACGTCTAAATCAAAAACATACTGGCGCAGTTCTCGCTATTCGTGAAAATCGAGTAATTGAGATCACTAGCGAACTCGCAAAATTGTGGAATTATGAAGCACGAGAAGGAATTAATCTTCCAATTACTTATCAAGGAAAAATTTTAGGTGTAGTTGGAATTTCAGGAATGCCTTCAGAGGTCAAACCTTTTGCTGAATTAGTTAAAATGACCGCTGAACTAATTACAGAACAAGCCATCCTTTTGGAACAAGAACGTTGGCGTCATCGTTATAAAGAGGAGTTTTTTTTAACTATTATTAAAACCGCCACACTATCTAATGAACTATTAATTAAAGCAAAAGAGTTTGGTATTAATTTTGATGAAAACTTTGTGTGTATTTTACTCAAATTACAAGAAGGAAATGAAGAGAATATCCAACATTTGTTCATTTATCTTGAACAATATTATCCGAGTAAGATGACTGTTATCACGGCTTTAAATCAAATTGCCATTTTACAAGCAATACCAACGAATCAAAATTTTTCATTGCCAACACAGTTTGTGAATAGATTACCAGTAAAGGCAAAAATCGCTATTGGTGGTATATTTTCAGGTAAACAGGCTCTCTATTATGCTTATTCTACAGCCTTCAGTACATTAGAATACGGGATTAAAAAATCTCCTAACAAAGCACTTTATCTATTTGAAGATTACAAATTACCCGCTTTATTAGAACAATATTTTGACTCTTGGCAATGTCAAGAACTTCTACGCCCTTTACAAGTTTTAACTGAAGATAAATATACTAATCTAGTCAAAACTCTCGAAAAATATTTTTCTTCAAATTGTGATCTTACTCTCACTTCTGAATCACTTTTTATACATCAAAATTCCTTACGCTATCGCTTACAAAAAATTGAAGAAATAACTCATTTATCTTTCAATAAGATAGCAGAAAAATTCATTTTATACTTGTTTAGTTTACAACAAAAGAAATTAGAGAAACCTACAAAAATAACCAAATAAATGCAATTAAATTTGTTAAATTATCCAACGATTTTTTCTCCAGATTCTCAATAATATCCATACTTACAACTATTTTATGGAGACTAATTTATATGAGCATTTCTGCATTAGGTGCAATAATTGCTTTAATTATTGCCATTATATTAATTTTAAAAAAAGTACCACCAGCATACGGTATGATGATCGGTGCATTATGTGGAGGTCTAATTAGTGGTACAACACTAACCGATACTGTTTCATTAATGATTGGTGGAGCTCAAGGTATATCAACTGCCGTAATGCGAATCCTTGCTGCTGGTATATTAGCTGGCGTTTTAATTGAGTCTGGTGCGGCAACCTCTATTGCAGAAACAATTGTTCAAAAATTAGGTGAAAATAGAGCTTTATTTGCTTTAATTTTAGCTACATTGTTATTAACTGCAGTTGGTGTATTTGTAGATGTTTCTGTGATTACTGTTTCTCCTATTGCTCTTGCATTAGCTAAACGTTGCCATCTATCAAAAATGGCAATTTTATTAGCTATGATTGGTGGAGGTAAAGCTGGGAATATTATGTCCCCAAATCCTAATGCAATTGCTGCAGCAGATGCATTTCATCTACCGCTAACATCTGTTATGGCTGCTGGCATTATTCCAGCCATTTTTGGTGCAATTATCACTTACTTTTTAGCGAAAAAATTAATTCATAAAGGAAGTTTTGTTCATACTGATGAAGTACAAACTACAAAAAAAGAAGATTTACCAAATTTTTTTAGTGCAATTTCAGCACCTTTAATTGCCATTATTCTCTTAGCTTTGCGACCACTTTGTAACATCGCAGTTGATCCTTTAATTGCTCTACCCTTAGGTGGATTTATTGGTTTGTTCTCAATGGGAAAAATTAAATTTTGTAACCAATATATGATCAGCGGATTAAACAAAATGATGCCAGTTGCCATCATGTTATTAGGCACTGGAACACTTGCTGGTATTATCAGTCATTCAACATTAAAAGATGTTATTGTTACTACCTTATCTTCTTCAGGTTTACCTGACTTCTTACTAGCTCCAATTTCTGGTGCATTAATGTCATTAGCAACCGCCTCAACGACTGCAGGAACGGTTGTAGCCTCTAATGTATTTAGTAGTACATTAATAGAATTAGGTATTAGTAGTTTAGCTGGTGCAGCAATGATTCATGCTGGAGCAACAGTCTTCGATCATATGCCTCATGGTTCATTTTTCCATGCAACTGGTGGAAGTGTGAATATGGAAATGAAAGAACGACTCAAGCTCATTCCTTATGAGAGTATAGTAGGTTTTACTATGACGATAGTTGCAACTTTAATATTTGGTATCTTTCGCTAAGTGAGGTTTTTATGAAAATTATTATCGCCCCAGATTCTTTTAAAGAAAGCCTAACTGCTTTACAAGTAGCTCAAGCGATTGAGATAGGTTTTAAGCGTATTTTCCCAGATGCGGAATATTACAAAATTCCGATGGCTGATGGCGGTGAAGGTACAGTACAATCATTGATTGATGCGTGGCAAGGAACAGTCATTAAAACACAAGTTACTGCACCACTTGGTAATACTGTAATTGCAGAATGGGGACTTTCAGCAGATCAAAAAACAGCCATTATTGAAATGGCAGCTGCCTCAGGATTACATCTTGTACCTGAACAACAGCGTAATCCACTCATTACCACCAGTTATGGTACAGGTGAATTAATTAAAGCTGCTTTAGACTATGGTGTAACCAAAATCATTCTTGGTATTGGCGGTAGTGCAACAAATGACGCTGGCGTAGGAATGTTGCAAGCATTAGGTGCTAAATTTACTGATGTTCAAGGAAATGAACTACCTTTTGGTGGTGCAGCACTACAACACTTACAACAAATTCAATTAGATACCTTAGTTCCACACTTAGCTAATGTACAATTTGAAGTGGCGTGTGATGTTGATAACCCTTTATGTGGCGAAACTGGTGCTTCAGCAACCTTTGGTCCACAAAAAGGTGCTACTCCAAATATGGTTCAACAGTTAGATACTGCTCTAGCACATTTTGCTAAAATTGTCGCTCAACAATACCACAAAGAGATTAATCATATTGCTGGGGCAGGTGCCGCTGGTGGTATGGGGGCTGGCTTACAATTATTGCCACATTGTCAATTAAAAGCGGGGGTTGAAATCATTATTTCAGCAACACAATTAGCTCATTATATTAAGGACGCAGATTTAGTGATTACTGGCGAAGGAAGAATTGATGGACAAACTATTCACGGTAAAACACCAATTGGCGTTGCCAAAGTCGCCAAACAATTTAATAAACCCGTGATTGCCATTGCTGGTTGCTTACGTTCTGATTATGAAGTGGTATATGACGGAGGCATTGATGCGGTTTTCCCAATTATCCGCAACCTTGCCTCATTGGAAGAAACACTTGCACTAGGAAAGGATAATTTAATCTCTACGGCACAAAATATCGCCCGTTTAATCAAACTCACCCAAGCATAACGCTAATGTTTATCAGTATGTCAGATACTGCAGTATCTGACATACGATGCTAGCATTCCCCACCTAAATTTTGTACAATCTACGCCTTTTTTGAGTGATTAATCCTATTATCCAAACTATAAAAACTATGAATACTACAACACCTAATATTGGCTTTTTAAGCCTTGGTTGTCCGAAAAATTTAGTGGACTCTGAACGTATTTTAACTGAATTGCGTGCAGAGGGTTATAACATTGTCCCTACTTATGAAAATGCAGATCTTGTCATTGTCAACACCTGTGGTTTTATTGATAGTGCGGTACAAGAATCGTTAGAAGCGATTGGTGAAGCATTAGAAGAAAATGGCAAAGTGATCGTAACGGGTTGTTTAGGCGCAAAAGAAAATCAAATCCGTGAAGTACACCCAAAAGTATTAGAAATTACTGGTCCACACAGTTATGAAGCAGTGATGAATCATGTCCATAAATATGCACCAAAACCTGAATATAATCCGTATATCAATGTGGTACCAAAACAAGGAATTAAATTAACGCCTAAACATTATGCCTATGTCAAAATTTCTGAAGGCTGCGATCACCGTTGTACATTCTGCATTATTCCATCAATGCGTGGTGATTTAGATAGTCGCCCAATTAATACCATTTTGGACGAAGCAAAGCGTTTAGTCGATGCTGGGGTAAAAGAGTTATTAATCGTTTCTCAAGATACCTCTGCATATGCGTTGGATAAAAATCAGAAAGAACAAAAATCAAAAACGGTTTTCTGGAATGGAATGCCAATTAAAAATGACTTGCTCACTTTATGTGAACAACTTGGTAGCTTAGGGGTATGGGTTCGTTTGCATTATGTTTATCCATATCCACATGTGGATAAATTAATTCCATTAATGGCACAGGGAAAAATCTTGCCATATTTAGATATTCCGCTCCAACATGCTAGCCCAAAAATCCTAAAAGCCATGAAACGCCCTGGTGCGATTGATCGTACATTAGAGCGAATCAAACAGTGGCGTGAAATTTGCCCTGAACTAACCTTACGTTCAACCTTTATCGTTGGTTTCCCTGGGGAAACGGAAGAAGATTTCCAAATGTTGCTTGATTTTATTCAGGAAGCACAACTGGATCGTGTTGGCTGTTTTAAATTTAGTCCCGTCGAAGGTGCGCCAGCAACAGAGATGGCAGATCAAGTTCCTGAAGAGGTGAAAGAAGAACGCTTCCATCGCTTTATGCAATTACAACAACAAATTTCTGCGGCACGTTTACAACAGAAAATTGGTAAAACGTTACCGGTGATGATTGATGAAATTGATGAGGAAGGCATTATCGGTCGTTCAATGGCAGATGCACCTGAAATTGATGGCGTGGTTTATCTTGATAATTTAAGTGAACAACAGGTTAACGTCGGCGATATTGTGATGGCAACCATTCATAACGCAGATGAATACGATCTGTGGGCGACGATTTAAGCCCTTTCTCTAACGTAAAGGATCCCTTTATACCAATATAAAGGGATTTTTCACACTATAACCCTGAACCTTGCGCAATTCGATCAGCAAATTTGCCAATACTGATAGCAAAATAATAGGATTTATTCCAGTCCATAATTGTTTTAAAGTTTTGTGAAACTAAAAAAGCACGTCCAGCCAAACCATTTGGCAATACTAACCACACCTTCGTTTGTTGTAATTGTCCAATAGTACGTTGAGAAAAGGCATCTTGTGGTAATACGATTCCCAAACGTTGCCAATCATTTATGGTTTTAGCTTTATAATTTTCTGTCCCAGCACTGTTTGGATCAATCCACTCAGAAAGTTGTACTTCCACGCCCCATGGCAATTGGCTATTCCATCCTACTGTTGCCAAATAATTAGCAATTGACGCAAACGCATCATAGTAATTTTGCCAAATATCTGCGATGCCATCATTATCACCATCTTTCGCATAACTTAAGTAAGAACTTGGCATAAATTGAGTTTGTCCCATTGCACCTGCCCAAGATCCTTTCATCTTTTCACGTTCAATATGCCCTTGATCAATAATTCTTAAGGCTTTAATAAACTCATTGGCAAACAAAGATTCTCGCCGTCCTTCAAAAGCTAATGTTGCTAAGACAGAAAGTACATCAAAATTGCCTTGATAACGACCAAAACTGCTCTCCATTCCCCATAATGCAACCAAATATTGTGGTTGTACCCCAAATCGTCTGCTTGCAGTTTCTACTGCTACGCGTTGCTCAGCAAAATAACGAATAGCTAGTGCTACTTTTGCATCAGTTAATACCCGATTGAGATAATTTGTTACTCCATTAGGATTTGGAGCTGCTGGTGTACTGCTCCGCTTACGTCCTGCTTGTTGTTGATCTAATTCGATTGAACGTTCCACAAATTGAATATTTTGTTGCGAATAAACTACCGTTGGATCTACGCCTTGAGCCACAGCTTGCTGGCGAAGATAATCAACATAGTGATTAAAATTGGTAGGAATACGAGCTTGAGGATAACTAAAATTGATATCTTGTGTTGGCATTTTTGAGGTTGAGTTGCTACAACCAACCAATACTAATGCAGCAACACTAAGAATAACTTTTTTAAACATCTTATTAATTTACAACCTATTTTTTACTTGTTCTTGCTTAAAACCTGCTAATAAATCTTCTGGTGGTGGTGGCATTTGCAAATAAAAGCCTTGCTGTTTAATCTGCTCCAATACAGTTTCATTATCCACTTGTGCTAATTTTTTCTGCCCTAACAAATTAAATAACATCACAAATTGTGGCTGTCCAAAGAGGTTTAATAATGCTTCTGGAACGGCAGAAAAATTATCTCGTTTTTCAATATAAAGATACATTCCCTCTTTTTTACGACTTTTATAGATTGCACATAACATCTTTTTCTCGCCTATTTTATCTGTTTAAATACACCCCAATAATTTGCACTCACATCATTATTTAACCAGAAATGCCCTGTAAGTGGGTTGTAATGATACCCCTTTAATTGTTCGCAAACTAATCCCACTTGATCACAATAATTAAGTAACTCTGCTGGTTTAATAAATTTTTCATAATCGTGTGTACCTTGTGGTAACAGTTTCAACACATATTCCGCACCAAGCACGACCAAAGCCCACGCTTTTAAAGTGCGATTAATAGTTGACATAAACAACACGCCATTGGGCTTTAATAATTGTTGACAACTACGAATCACGGACAACGGATCTGGTACATGCTCTAACATTTCCATACAGGTAATAACATCAAATTTTTCTGCTTGCTGTTGTTGCTGATTTTGCAAAAAATCTTCGACAGTAATTTGTTGATAATTAATAATTAATTCTTGCTCTGCTGCATGTTGTCGTGCCACAGCTAACGGTTCAGTACTCATATCAATTCCCGTTACTATCGCCCCCGTTTTTGCCAAACTTTCTGCAAGAATGCCTCCACCGCAGCCTACATCTAAAACTTTTTTTCCTGCTAATGCACCCACATGCTGCAAGATATAATTCACACGTAATGGATTAAGCTGATGAATAGGTTTGAAATCACCATTTGAATCCCACCAACTCGCTGCCATTTTCTCAAATTTAGCCAGTTCTTGCTGATCCACATTTTTTTGGCTATATTCCTCACTATGATTAGCTATCATCTTATTTCTCCTTTCGCTTAATCCCATACATTTATATTCTTCAAAAAATTGCTCGTTATTGGGCAAAAAGTGTTTGTATCAATAATTTTGATAACTGACCATAACCAACTTGATTGAAATGTAATCCATCATCAGTAAATGCAAGATCGAGCTTACGATAACCATCCTGCAATACACTATTTGAAGCAATTAACGTCACGCCTTTATCCGCAAAATGTTGACGTAATTGATGATTAAATAGATCAATCTCTGCATTGCTACACTCTCGCTTAAACGCCATATAACTGACTTCCATTAAATATAATTGTGTTGCTGGATTAATCTGTTTCAAATGTTGAATCGTTTGATCAAGCCAATATAAGGTATCTTCTGCTCGCCAGCCAGGACGACACATCTCGTTAATACCCAAGAAAATTAGGGTGTATTTACCCAATCCTTTGATCATTTGAGGTTGTAAAATTAATTCCACATATTGTTGAGTGGTAATGCCACCAATCCCTAAATTATTGACTGGAATATCATTTAATTGCTCAATTTGCCAATAATCCCATAAAGAATGTCCCACTAAGGTTATTTCGCGTACTTGTTGAAAATCTGGTTTTCGTTCAGCAATACGGCGTTTTACATTCAGTAAAGAGGTTTGATAACGCACTCGTAATTGCAACAATGCTTTTACAATCTCATACTCAAAACTATCTTCAATATATAAAGATGCTTCTTTACTGAGGGTATAATGGCACGTTTTTATAGGTTCTACTTGACTAGATAACCGTTTGAGTAAAATAGATGGATTTCTTACACCTTGAGGATTAACGGTATATAATTCATCAACTTGTTGTTGCTCAAATAATTCAACAGCTTGTTGAATTTGAGCAACTGAACGTAATGGCATTTCTGGTGCAAAAATCGCAATGATTTGATATTCATCGGCTAATGCTTCTGTGGTTTGCCAAGCTGTCACCAAAGCATCTTCTGTCATAAGGGTAGCTGTTTCACATAACTGTAACTCAACCGCATAATGACTTAAGGCATCTTGATATTCCAATTTATCAGTTAACACCACAATTTTATCAAAGCACCCACTTTGTAAAACGGTTTCAATCGTATAGCCTGCAACCAATTTACCTTCTAGCATCAATACATTTTTATTAGGAATATCTGCTTGTTCAGTCGAACGAACAGGAATTAAAGCAACTCGTTTCATAGCCATTCCTTATAATTTACGCAATAATTTATACACTTGTCCCAAGAGCTTACCTGGTAGAATACGCGTCGTTGCACGCACCATAAATACTCCCAATGCACTAACTGGATTCTGCATACCCAGTTTGATCTTGAGTTTTGCCAACTTCCATTCACTTTTAAAGTATTGTGCCCCACGGCGACGATTATACATTCCTTGCCCTGCACGCATTTTGATCAAAATATCGGGTAAATTATGCGTAATATAACCTGCACTTAAAAAACGTAACCATAAATTGTAGTCTTCTAAGAATAGATGATGTTGATACCCGCCAACAGCTTGGATGGCTGATTTTTTATACGCCAATGCCATATGATTAAATGGACAACGTACTGGTGCCATTTTTTTGATTTCGCTATCCTCGATCGGTACACGGCGAATTGATTTTACTTCTGGATTATCAGTATCAAATTCTTCAATTTGCCCACCAACCATTGATACTTCTGGATGTGCTTCAATATATGCCACTTGTTTCGCAAAACGATCTTCTACACAAAGATCATCTGTATCCATCCGAAATACCCATTCATAACTACATTCCGCTAATCCTGCATTTAACGCCTTACCTAATCCAACATTTTCTGGTAATGGCACAATCTTTAGTGGCAAGCGAGTTTGCCATTCGTTCACACAATCTTGTAAAGATTGTGGAATTGGCCCATCAAACACTAAAACAATTTCAGTTGCAGGTACTGTTTGTGCCAACAGGCTTTGAAAACATTGCGTTAAATATTCTGCTTTTTCTTTATAATACAAAGACATCAATACTGAAAAATTCATTACTTATTCCTTCAAACTTTATGACTTTCGTGCTAATACACGTTGATAACAATCAATTAATTGTTGAATATGCTGATCAATACTAAATCCTTTTGTTTGTAGCTCAGCTGCATAACTTTCTCGTTTATTGGATAAAGTCGCTTGTTGAATTGCCTCTGACCACATTGACTCACCTTGATCAATTGGATAAAACTGTACAAGATCAGTTATCGCGACTTCTTCTGTCACACTATTACTAACTAAAGTAGGCAATCCATTACATTGAGATTCTAGCGTAGATAATGGAAATCCCTCAAAAAAAGAGGGTAATAAGAACATATCAAACATATTCAATAATTGAGGAACATCTTTGCGATAACCTAAAAATACAACCTTATCATTGAGTTGATGCTGCGATACCCACTGTTCATACTCGGTTTGTTTGTCCCCAACACCAATTAAAAAAAGTTTATAGTTTGTGGTTGTTTTTGCTAATTGCTCAATCAAATTGAGTAAAAACTGATGATTTTTGACTGGTTCAAAATTGCCTACATGCCCGAGTACAATCGTATCCTCTGTTAGTTGAAATTGGCTTCGCAACTGCTTACGACTATCCGCATCAAATGCAAAACGTTTGCAATCAATCGCATTATAGATAATTTGATAAGGTTGATTACTAAATAAAAACTCTCCTGCTACTCGACTACACGCAATCCGATCTGTAACAAATAACTTGGTAAGTTGATAAAACAGGCGATTAATCTGAGCTTTAATTTTGCTACCCGATGGTTGACTACTATGTGAATGCAAAATGCGACCTACAATACCATTCTGCTTTGCACAATAGAAATGAATAAAGGAAAGATAAGGATTATGGGCATGTACCAAATCAAAATGATATTGTTGGTATAAGGCTTTCGTTGCTCGCCACAATTTTCCAGTCAACAAATTCTTGATCGAAAAAGCAGGCAAGTGATGAAAAACAACACTTGCATTCTGCGCTAAAATTGCTTGTTCAAATTCAACAAAACGTTCTGCCGAATAATAAGTAATGTGTAAAACATACTGATCTTGTGGGAAATGTTGCGCTACACTTTTTAAATAGCTTCCTACCCCACCATGTACGGCAATACCGCATAAATATAAAATATGAATTTTGTTATCTGTTTGCATATTTAACCTCTGCTAACTCAGCTAAATAAAAATAACCAAGTAAAGCAATAAAACTCACCATTCCTTTCATTAACAAAATAAAATAGAGTGTGAGCAACGCAAAATAAAGTAAAGCTCGTTGTGGTTGTAATTGCATAATCTTGGCACTCAAATAACTATGTACCATTAAATTCACCAATAAACCAATAATCCCTACGGCAAAGATAATACGCAGATACCCTACATCAATACCCATATAGTAAAGCCCATCGATACTATTCTGAGCCAAATAAAACCCGTCACCGATTAACCACGTCCTTAATGTTGTAGGTAAAACCTGATACATCTCTAACAAAATATCCGTAGATTCTGTTTCTAACCCCGAACCAGAAAAAAGATTGATAAAGATCTCTGCTGCAAAATAAAATAATTTTGAATGCAGTAAATCCACACCTAACAAGTTATTTAATACAGCATATAAAAAGATAAGTAATAACAATAATGCACTCGGTAACAGTAAAAAGCAGAATAACGCGGTTCGATAATAATCACGAAAATAACGCTGATAACAAAAAATAATACCGCCAATCGCAATACCCACTAATACTGTTCTCGCTAACAATAAGCCAACTAAACTTATTACTGCTAATATCACTAAATCTCGGATAAACAATATGCCATTCTGTTGCTGGGCTAAACGGAATGACAATAGAATAATAGTAAACGCATAAATAATGCCTGCTCCAAAAAACTGTGTCCCAAAACCAATAAAACGATTCCCTTGTTCTAAAGAAGCAACTATTAATCCTCGTCCCTCACTATATCGAATCAACCACAACAAAATATCTTGCATAAACGGCAAAATATTCACAGCAAGCGTAAGGATTGATTGCACTACCACAGTATTAATCCAAATTGCAGTTAAACATTGATAATCCACTTTTGGATAAATATGCTCGGCAAAGCGATAGAAAAAGTAGGTCGCAAAAAGATAAATAATTGGCGTAAGCCCATTTTGAATCAGATAAGCTATTTCAAATCCTGCTGGATTGAATAACTTGGCAGGAAATAATGATAAAGCAAAGGGAATGACAATCAACCCTAACGGTAAGAATTGCAAAGCCAGACGTTGTTGTCGCCAGTAATCACGCACTAACAGACAGACACCAATAATCCCCAACGTAAAAGCTGGATGTAATGGAATGAAGTTATATTTAATATTAAATAACCACGTAAAAAACAGCCAATAAAAGACAAATTTTTTCATACTTATCTGAGAGTTAACGCTTCAATAATTTTAACGCCAATAATTTAAACCAACGGCTTAGTAGCAATTTTTTCACAGGGTAAATCACCTTGCTACTAACTTGGCGATAAATGGCACAAAGTTGTCCTAGCTGCAATGACTGAATATTAGCTCGGTTAATGGCTAATGAATATTGCGTAATTTGTTCATCTGTTAATGATAGATTTAGATGCGTAAACAAGTATTGGTGAATATTACGCAATACTTCATTTTTTTGTGCTAAATTTTTTGCTAACAAGCGTGTTTCACTATTTGGCAAAATACGATAACGCAAAATAACCTCTGACAAATTAGCAAATTTGTATCCTTTAGTGAGCAATGTGACCCAAAGACCATAATCTTCTGCTCGATAATATTGTTGTTGATAGACTAATTCCGCTTTATCAACGGCATCAAGATTAAACATCACTGTCGGATGATGAAATGCTGAAGCTAAAAAAAGATAGGCTTTAATCTGCATATCTTCTGCTGGTAAAGATAATATTTTATTTTCTACTCCTTCACCAAAAGTTTCGACTGCTCCACCTAGCACTGCAACATCTGAATGTTGAGCTAAAAATGCCACCTGTTTCTCAATCCGATCAGGCAAAGCAATATCATCGGCATCCATACGAGCAATATATTTACCTTGAGCTAATTGAATTGCTTTATTTAAGGTTGCAATTAAGCCAAGATTTTGCTCATTTTCAATATAACGAACACGTAAATCTTCTTGTGCCAAACGTTGTAAAATTTCGGCAGAACTATCGGTTGATCCATCATTGACGACCAATACTTCTAAGTGATGATAACTCTGCTGTAAAATGGATTGAACTGCTTCTTCAATATATTGCTCACCGTTATAGCAAGGAATAATCACTGAAACTAATATATCGCTTTTCATTTTGTTGACTCATTCAATAAATGACATTGATTAAAATCCTGTAACCACGTTTGATAAAACGAGGCATTTTTTCCATAGGAGTTATCATAAATATAAACTGTTTTACCTAACAAAATACCAAGAATGAAGCAATGTAAGCGGGTTGTATAAATTTGATCAAAACGATTTAAGAAATTGATGCCTAGCTCCATATAAAAATCACGGCGATTTTCGATCTTCTCGATTGGTTGTACATAAAGTGGCATCAGCACTGGTAAACGGTTAGCTACACGAAATAAAAACTCTCGCAAAGAGAAAAAGGCAAAATTTGGGTTATATTTAATTAATTGTTTAAACTCTTTCTCAAAACTTGGCCAATCTGAAATCGTCACATTTTCCAATTCTGCCACTTCGTGGTAATCAGCAGCAGTGTTTAATTCTTTATCTGTACGTTTCACAAATAATGTTTTGCCTGTTTTTTCTTCCGCAATCAAGGAGTCTAAATTCAAACAGAATGCCATATCAGGTAATAATAAAATTTGGCATTTAGTAAAATATTTGTTTAACAAACCATAAGAAACTTGATCTCTTGCACAAATTGTCACATTACCGTGAGCATTAAAAATTTCAGCGCTCTTCTCCAGTGCTTGTTGTGATTGATAATAAACAGTTTGCGGAAAAACGATAATTTTATTCTCTGGACAATGCATAATCACATGTTCACGCAATTTCTGACATACATCCCACACATCACCAAAATTACCACCACCATGAAAAAGAATAATGTCATCTTTTCCAATTTTTTTCAGATCAACATTATAGTAAGGTGCCGCATATTTTAATTTATAGGGTAAACGTGCCAAATAGGCCATTTCTCCAGCCCAAATAGCTTGATCCCCAATATTCTGATGATCAGGAATATCTAAGAGAACATAATCATTATCAATTAAGGGATCTAAACGATCATAAATAATGTCACTTAAACGAGATAATTGTTGTCTATTTGGGTTGATCATAAAACTCTCTCTTTTACTTTATGTAAAATTTTACTGATTAACTGCCAGTTCAAAATAAAAAATAGAACTATCGCAGCGACAAGCAAAATTAAATTGATACTAAATTGATTAAGGTTCACTAAATAACAATAAGCAAAACTTAATCCCAATGGAAACCAAAAAGATTGCCACGCAAGATGGACTGGATAAAAAGATTTCACATCGCGTTGGCGAATAAAGAACACTAACATAAAGCTCGCTAATGTTCCTAATGCAGCAGCAAACAATCCTATTTTAGCCATTAAGCTAAAACTAATTGCAATATTGATCACTGCACCTAATAAAGTCGTCGTAAGGATTTTTAATGTATTTTTCTTCTGTTGGTAGGCTGTTCCTAAAAATGCACAAAAAGAAGTAAATACTGTTGCTAATACCAATAATGGCATATATTGCCACGCAGAATAAAATGTTGAAGCAAATAAATAATGGATCAATGGCTCACTAATACTGATAAAAATTAAGCCAATTGAAAACATAAATTTTGCTAACTGGGCAAAAGTTGCTGCCGTAACTTCACGATAATCTGCTTGATCATTTTTTAGAATGACATCTTGCCAAGCTAATAAAAATAATGAAAAAACAATCATTAAAATGCTTGGCAAACGAGAAGAAACAGCATAAATCCCATTAGCCGCTGTATCAATTTGTTGGAAAATAATATATTTATTCGCCATTGTCATTAACCACCAACTCACGGCATTTGGCACTAAGGGCAGTGAATAAACTAACATTGGTTTAATTAACTTTCGATCGATCTTTTTCCAAGCAAGATAACGGCTTATTTTCCAATGAAATAGAATAATCAATGTGACTATGCCATTGGCTACAATCATTCCAGCTAATACCGCAAATAATTTATCACTAAACCACCACAAAGCAGCTACTGAAAATAATAATAGTAAGAACGAATATAAAATACCGGATAAAGCAAATTGTTTAGTTAATCCTAGTCCTCTCAATGCCTGTTGCAAAATATAAAATAAAGAGGAAATAAGTAATAACACTAAGGTTTCTACGAAATAAGGCTGTGGATAAAAATAATTAATTGTTGCTGCCACTACTAATAGTAATAAACTAGCAAAGGCAAAAATTAATAAAGCTGTACTAATCACATTAGCTTCTGAGCCAGGTGTTTTCTCATCAGAAATTAACCAACGATAAATCGCATCTGATAATTGCAATGTTACTACTGGCGTAACCAACATCGTAAAGGTCAGAATTAAATCATATTGCCCCATTTCCACTGTTGATAAATAAAGTGAAAACAGAGGCAATAATAAAAAAGAAAGGATTTTTGATCCAAAGCTGCCAATACTATAAATTAACGTATTTTTCAGCAGCTTATCGCCGATAGCACTACCCATATTATTTTTTCTTTAGTACCAAAATAAATAATAGAACCATACAAGAAAAGATTAAACCAAATAAAAATCCAATAGCCCAAATTAAGGCTTTTTGTGGTTTTACTTTATATGGATAAGTTGGAGAAGTTTTATATTGGAAAGTATCAATTTTTAATGCTTCTGCATCATTAACTAAATTCGCTAAATCAACAATTTTTTGCTTAGCTGCATAATAAGAAGCAGGATAAATAAATTTTTGTTGCTTTAATCCATCCAACTGTGCAGCCAAATTTTGACTACCCAATAAATAGAGATATGGATTTGATAAATTTATATTTTTTTCATTAAGATCAATATTTAAACGTAAATTGTTATCTTGAGAATTATTTCCTGCGAGCTGTGCTGTGGCTAAGGCGGCTTGTAAATATTGAATTTGAGATTGTTTCTCTAATAGTAATTGTTCTTCAATCTGCTTTTGTTGATATTTTAATGCAGTAATTTTTTGTTTTACCTTAATCAAGAAATCAGCTATTGCCTGTTGATAAGTAATCTTATTCGTAAACTGTATAAACCCATCTAATGTTTTTTGTAATAATTGAAGATCATCGCCAACAAAGCTTAATTTTACTGACGGAATATCCGCTAATGCCTTATTTTCAGCAGTAATAACGGTAATATTATTCCCCTTTTTATTCATATCTGGTGTCACAACGGTAATATTCTTAATCAGTTTTTCTAAAGCAGATTTTTGCTGTACATCAGCTTGTTTACTACTTAAGTTTTTATATAAGTCTGATTCTAAAAAATAATTTTTACGAACATCGTAAATAGCTGTATTTGTCACAAATTGATTAAAAAGTGCCGCATTTACACCATTAACATCAAAATTCTCACCACTAATTAATGCATAGCGTTGATTTAAATCGAGTATTTTTTCAATAGCACTAGGATTAGCTGGAATCGCTTCTGCCGAAGTACTCCATTCAGGTTTTATTGAATTGGCATAAAAATAAGCTGCACCAGTAAAAATAATAGTTGATAAAATAATCCACCATTTTTTCTTCCAGTAATATTGAAAAAGTGTCGCTAAATTAAACATCTCTGCTTGTTCTGGATAAGAATTATTTACTGATGCCATAAACTAAAATTCCTTATTTCATTCACAAAAACAGCAAGCAATTGATTATTACCCATTGTTGAAACTTGCTTTATGCGTTTAGAGTTGAAGTGGCATATTTTACACTTGAGAAGATAAAAAAGAAATGAAGTTAAAACAAAAGGGCTGTCAAATAGCCCTTTTGTTTAGATAAGAACACACAATTAATCAGTTGCAATAACTACACGACGGTTAGGTGCTAAACAGCTAACTAATGCTTTACCACTTACTGCATCACAAGCCATAATTGGATCAGCTTTTCCTAAACCAATCGCATTAATGCGATTTGCTTCTACACCTAACTCAACCATATACTTTTTTACTGTTTCAGCTCTCTTTTTTGACAAAGCTAAATTATAGCTATCTGAACCTAAACGATCGGTATAACCAGTCACTGTAATTTGCTTGTCTTTAGCTAACTTTTTTACTAGATCACCAATCACCTCACGGCTCTCTGCCTTTAAATCAGCCGAATTTAAATCAAATAAAAAATCGCTGGAAAGTTGGTATTCTTCATGGCTGCCACAATTCTCTGGTAGCCAATAGAAAGATTGTGCATCCATATTTTTATCGAAAAGAACTTTAAATTGACAAACTTTATGTTTGCCATTTTGGCGTAAGTTAAAGACATAATCCCATTCACGCACATCAAACATTCCTTCATTAAAATGAGGACGTCCAATAAGAGCCATAATTTGGTCTTTATTCATCCCTTTTGAAATTTGATGTACATTATCCCAATTTGGCCAAATTCCCTTTTGAGACCCATTAGAATTAAAAGTACTACTTTCTACTTTTGGCCATACTAGCTTATCTGCTGTGCCATCTTTATTGACATTACTCAGATTGCCACAAGCGGCTAACATCACAGATAATGTCACTGGAAGTAACAAACTTTTTAATTTCATTGTTTACCCTTATATTTTTCGCCTATAAAGTTAATAATTATAGTGAAATTTTTTTCTAATTTCATCAATTAAAACTAACTTTTCTTTACAATTTCTGCAATTTCTTCTGCACAGCTTTTGGCTAATACCTCATCCTCACACTCTACCATTACTCGAATTAATGGTTCAGTACCAGATTTTCGTAATAAGACACGCCCTTTACCATGCAATCTTTTTTCCACATCTGCAGCAACTTGTTTTACAGCATCACTCTCAAGTGGATTCGCACCACCATCAAAACGCACATTAATTAAAACTTGTGGGAATAGTTGTACTGCACTGGCTAACTCATTTAAAGATAAACCGTGCGTCACCATTGCTGCTAACACTTGTAGTGAAGCAATAATGCCATCTCCTGTCGTATTTTTATCTGCAATAATAATATGACCTGAATTTTCACCACCTAATTTCCAGCCACGTTCTTGCATTTGTTCCAATACATAACGATCACCAACTTTCGCTCGTACAAAAGGAATTCCCAACATTTTTAATGCAAGTTCTAAACTCATATTACTCATTAATGTCCCAACGACACCGCCAGATAATTTTCCTGAACGTAATGCTTCTCGAGCAATAATAAAGAGAATTTGGTCACCATCAACTTTATTACCAAGATGATCGACCATCATAATACGATCGCCGTCACCATCATATGCTAAACCAACATCAGCCTTACTTTGCACAACAACTTCCTGTAAAGCTCGTACATCAGTTGCTCCACAACGCTCATTGATATTCATTCCATCTGGTTTTGTACCAATTTCAATGACAGTTGCTCCTAGTTCACGCATCACATTCGGTGCAATATGGTAGGTTGCGCCATTTGCACAATCGACAACTATTTTTAATCCTTCTAGGCTCAAATGCACAGGGAATGTACTTTTACAAAATTCAATATAACGTCCTGCTGCATCATTAATACGACTCGCTTTACCTAAATCAGCAGATTCCACACAGGTCATTGGTTGTTCTAGTAACGCTTCAATCGCTAATTCAACTTCATCTGGTAATTTTGTGCCATGTGCCGAAAAGAATTTGATCCCATTATCATAATAAGGATTGTGTGAAGCAGAAATCACAATCCCAGCCTCAGCACGAAACGTACGAGTTAAATAAGCGATCGCTGGGGTTGGCATTGGACCAACAAAAGCTGCTGATAATCCAGCTGCCGCCAAACCTGCTTCCAATGCAGATTCCAACATATAACCCGAAATACGCGTATCTTTACCAATTAATACTTTACGCGATCCTTGCGTTGCTAATACTTTTCCTGCTGCCCAACCTAACTTTAAAGCAAATTCTGGCGTAATCGGATAATTACCTACTCGCCCACGCACACCATCAGTACCAAAATATTTACGTTCTGCCATAATCTATTCCTTTTTTATTGTCTATCGAACACAAATTGGTTGCTATTCTACTACAATTTTAATTCACTGTTGCTTGCCAAATTTTTAATGCATCAACTGTTGCTGCCACATCATGCACTCGTACGATTTGTGCACCTTTCATTACTGCAATTAATGCCCCTGCCACACTACCAATCATTCGCTGATCAACTGGTTTATTTAACACATTTCCAATCATCGATTTACGAGATAAACCAATTAAGATCGGATAATCTGTCGCGACAAAACGCTCTAATTGATTCAATAACAGGTAATTATGTTCCAGTGTTTTACCAAAACCAAATCCTACATCTAGAATCACATTCTCACGTCTAATACCAGCCTGCTCACAAACTGCTGCACGTTGTAACAGCCAATCCAATACTTCTGATACTACATCTTGATAGACTGGATTTTGTTGCATAGTGCGAGGTTGTCCCTGCATATGCATTAAACAAACTGGAAGATCTAACTCTACTGCTGCAGTTAATGCTCCTTCTTCACTTAATGCACGAATATCATTAATTAAATCCATTCCCACTTTAGCTGCTTCACGCATCACCATTGCTTTCGAGGTATCGACTGAAATCCAACAATCAAAACGTTGTCGTAATGCTTCCACTACAGGTACTACTCGAGCTAGTTCTTGTTCTACTGTGACTTCATCTGCCATTGGACGAGTTGATTCACCACCAATATCAATAATGCTCGCTCCTTGTTGAATCATCTGTTCTGCATGATACAACGCATTATCTAATGCTAAGAACTTGCCACTATCAGAAAAAGAATCTGGCGTAACATTCAAAATACCCATTACTTGTGGTTGAGAGAGATCTAATTCTCGTTGATGTTTACTATATATTTTCATCTATAATTCACTTTTTGTTGTCTTTGTTACTACTCTACTTGGTACTGGTGTACCCTTTAACCATTTACGCACCCAAAATCGATTCGGCTGTAACTCAGCTAAAATATCAGCACTTAATGGCAAAGGTTCGCCATAAATCAATGAAGCTAATGTTTCAGCTAACAATGGTGCCGAAGTGAGGCCTCTAGAACCTAATGCGCCTAAAAGATAAAGATTAGGATAATGTGCGGCTGGTGCTATTGTTTGACGACGGCGGCGTAAATTAAATAAATTATGGTAATCTGCAGTTTGTTGACTAAAGTCACCTACATTACCGCAAATTGGTAAGCGATCTCGTACACTACAACGCACACCAACTCTGGCTAAATTACTACTTGTATCAATATCTTCAAGCCAATCTGCTGGTGCAAGATTTTGTTGTATTTTCTGTTGATTTTCTTGTTGTTCTTGTTCACTAAAGTGACGTTGTTCACAATTACGAATATGACTAGCACCAAGACAATGAAAGCGTTTTTCCGAATCCACTGGTGTTAAATAGCCGTCATAACACAAAATTGCTTTTAACTGTTGTAACCTTTCCGTTGTCGAAATTTGACTCACTTGCCCACGCACAGAATAAGTTGGTAATTCTTGTGTTTGACTAAATTGCGGTAATTTATGTCCATTCGCAATCACCACTGAGTGATGACGATATTGCTGTTCAGTACTGACTAAATGCCATAACTGATCTTGATAACTAAGAGATTGAATGGCTGTTTGCTGATAAATTTTTACCCCTTGTTGCTGTAAAAAGGCAGCAAGATTTTGTACAAATTGACGTGGATTCAACCACGCACCACCAAAAATGACAGCACCATCACAGCTTATTTTCAGTCCCGCCCGTTCCGTTAATTGTTCGGCTGTTTGTAATTGGAACAACGTATCAGGGAAACCTCTATCGGCAATTTTTTTTAACTTCTGATTCACTGATGGCTGATAGCCACATAGCAATACATCACACCATTGGTGTTCAAAATCAATCTGTTGAGTAATCTGATGTAAAAACTGCTGCCCATAAGCAAATGCGTGAGTATAAAAACGACAATGACGTTCATCGTCATCACTTAATTGTGGATAAAATGCCCCTTGCTTATTTCCTGACGCATTTAACGCTAATGCTTCATCTTCACAATAAATCGTGACTTCGCTTCCTCTCTGCCATAATGCATAAGCTAAACAAACACTCGCAATACCGCCACCAATAATCGCAACTTCTTTAGGGTTATTTGCTGCTTGTGGTAAATACCAAGGAGTAATTAAAGGTTGAGAACTTACGGCAATCTTTTGTCCAACTAAACATTCTCTTTTTTTACCAAACCCTTTGCGTTTTTGTACCTCAAAACCAGCGGCTAATAATCCTTTACGCACAATACTTGCTGCTGTAAACGTAGCAAATGTGCCATTTATTGTGGTTAAACGAAACATCTGTTGAAATAAAACATCCGTCCACATACTTGGATTTTTACTTGGTGCGAATCCATCTAAAAACCAAGCATCAATCTGCTCATTGTAATAATCACCTAACTGCGGCAAATTATCAGCTAACTCACCAAACCATAAATCTAATGTTATGGCAGATGAAAAGTGGTAACGATAACAACCTGCAATAGGTAATTGCCAATGTTTTAATAACTGCTGCACCGCAGATTGAAATTGTGGATAAACAGCATACGCTTGTTCCAAACTTGTAGACGTTAAAGGATATTTTTCAAAGCTAATAAAAAAGAGTCGTTTTAATGTTGCTTGTGGAAAAGTTTGGCGAAATTGAGCGAATAAAGCACTTACCGCAAAAAAATTCAATCCTGTTCCAAACCCTGTTTCCGCTATCACAAAATACTCTTGAGAGTGCTTTTGCCAACGTTCCCATAGATTGTTACCCTGTTGAAATACATAGATACTTTCTGCTAAACCATCTTCTGGTGAAAAATAAATATCCTCAAACTGACTGGAAATTGGCGTACTCGCTTGAAAGGAAACTTCTGCAAACGATACTTTTTGCATAGACATAGAATGTAATAGATAACTTTATCAAAGGTGGGTAATGATATTATAATCATCACCGAATTTCACCTAAATATCCTAAGCGGTTACAAAACACCTCTGTAAAGTAGTAACCATCTTACTCAATACCGCTAGTTATTTAAGATGTAAGCTAACTATCATTTTTATTTATGCAACAAGTGAAAACAGGATAAATGGTCTTATCTGTTATTGGTTGTGTAAAAAATTGCTTGTATTCTGCGAAATTCCTAGTATAAAGACCGACAATTTTTAAATTTATTTAAATCCACTCAAGTTACATAAGGACTACGAATGAAAAGAGCTGTGATTACTGGTTTTGGTGTTATTTCTAGTATCGGAAATAATAAAGAAGAAGTATTAGCGTCATTATTAGAGGGAAAATCAGGCATTACTACGATGCCAGAATTTGTCGAAATGGGTATGCGTTCTCATGTCGCTGGTACAATTAAAATGACACCAAGTGAACATATCGATCGTAAAGTTATCCGTTTTATGGGTGATGCTGCAGCTTATGCTTACCTTTCAATGAAAGAAGCGATTGAAGATGCTGGGTTAACCGAAGAGATGGTTTCTAATGAAAGAACAGGCTTAGTTGTTGGTGCGGGTACTGGTTCTGCACACAATCAAATTGTTGCAGCTGATGCTATGCGTACTCCTCGTGGTGTAAAAGCCATTGGTCCTTATGCAGTAACACGCACTATGGCATCTAGTGTTTCTGCTTGTTTAGCAACGCCATTTAAAATCAAAGGCGTAAACTACAGTATTAGTTCTGCATGTGCGACTTCTGCTCATTGTATCGGTCATGCTGTTGAATTAATTCAACTTGGTAAACAAGATATTATTTTTGCTGGCGGTGCAGAAGAGTTATCTTGGGAATGTGCCTGTGAATTTGATGCGATGGGTGCAGTATCAACCAAATATAACGATACCCCTGAAAAAGCCTCTCGTGCTTATGATGCTAATCGTGACGGATTCGTGATCGCTGGCGGTGGTGGTATTGTAGTGGTTGAAGAACTTGAACACGCATTAGCTCGTGGTGCAAAAATTTATGCGGAAATCGTAGGTTATGGTGCTACTTCTGACGGTTATGATATGGTTGCACCAAGTGGTGAAGGCGCAATCCGTTGTATGAAACAAGCGCTAGCAACAGTAGATACGCCGATTGATTACCTCAATGTTCATGGTACTTCAACCCCTGTTGGTGACGTAAAAGAGTTAGAAGCAATTAAAGACGTATTCTCTGAAAATATGCCAGCGATTTCATCTACAAAATCAATGACTGGACACTCTTTAGGTGCGGCTGGTGTACATGAAGCAATCTACACCTTATTAATGTTAGAAAATGACTTTATTGCACCAAGTATTAATATTGAAACGTTAGATGAACGTGCTGAAGGCTGTAATATTGTTACTGAAACACGCCGTAATGCAAACCTACAAACTGTAATGTCTAATAGTTTTGGTTTTGGTGGAACGAACGCAACATTAGTCTTTAAACGTTTTGAGCAATAATCTCTAATTGAAGTTATCTATAAAATCCCTTCCTAGTCGAAGGGATTTTTTATAAAAACAAAAACTCTCCCTATTTAGTATTTAATCCCTTTCCCTAATTGAGTTAAAATTCTGCACAATATTTTTTAATTAAGGTAATGTTATGGCAGATTTATTAACTTTTGAACAAGCTCGTCAACAACTCTTAGAACAACTTCCGACTTCAATTAATCGACCAAATGAAATACTTCCTCTTACTGAAGCCGATCATCGTATTTGTGCAACAGATATTATCTCGCCAATCAATGTTCCTGCATTTGATAACTCTGCAATGGATGGATATGCTGTCCGTTTAGCAGATTTATCCTCAGGTAAACCATTAATGGTTGCGGGTAAAGCCTTTGCTGGACAGCCATTTCAAGGTGAATGGCCTGCAAATAGTGTAATTAGAATAATGACAGGTGCAATGGTTCCCGCTGGTACTGATGCGGTTGTTATGCAAGAAAAAGTTCAAATGAATACAGATGGTTCTGTTTCTTTCCACGCAATACCAAAATTAGGCGAAAATGTACGGCGCGTTGGTGATGATGTCAAAATAGGTGAGATTGTTTTAAGCAAAGGCTCAAAATTAACTTCTGCTTCACTACCTCTATTAGCTTCCTTAGGAATTGAAAAAGTCGAAGTCTTTCCTCGTTTAAAAGTTGCTATTATTTCTACTGGTGATGAACTTGTCCCTGTTGGTCAGCCATTACAAGCTGGACAAATCTATGACACTAATCGTTTTGCCGTGAAATTAATGCTACAACGTTTAAATTGTGAAGTATTAGATTACGGTATTTTGCCTGATAACGAAGCCGAATTTGAAAAAGCTTTTAGTGCAGCAGAAAAACAAGCCGATTTAGTCATTACCAGTGGTGGAGTATCTGTTGGTGAAGCGGATTTTACTAAAACTGTGATTGAGCGTTTAGGCACAATCAACTTTTGGAAATTATTGATGAAACCTGGTAAACCTTTTGCATTTGGAAAATTAACCAATGCGTGGTTTTGTGGTTTGCCTGGTAATCCCGTTTCGGCCTTTGTTACTTTCTATCAATTAGTACAACCAGCTATTGCAAAATTAAGTGGTTTTAGTCAATACCAAGCACCTCAACAATTCAAGGCAATAGCTGCGACAAACCTAAAAAAAAGTGCAGGTCGTTTAGACTTCCAACGTGGTCATTACTCTGTCAATGAACAAGGGCAAATTGAAGTCGTTCCAGTACGTTTCCAAGGTTCACATATGTTCAGTTCTTTCGTGCAAAGTAACTGTTTTATTGTGTTAGAAAAGGATCGTGGCAATGTCACTGCTGGCGAAACCGTAACCATTGAACCATTTAATTTCTTACTTGATTAATTATGCAAATTGAACTTACTGATCACGAAACGCTACGTTATAACCGTCAAATCATTATGAAATCAATTGATTTTGATGGTCAAGAACGTCTAAAAGGCAGTAAAGTCTTAATCATTGGGCTAGGTGGTTTAGGCTGTGCAGCCTCACAATATCTCGCTGCTGCAGGTATTGGTGAATTAATGCTGGTTGATTTTGATACTGTTGCGCTCTCTAATTTGCAACGTCAAGTACTGCATAATGATACCCGAATTGGATTAGCCAAAGTTGACTCAGCAAAACAAACGTTATCTGAGTTAAATCCACTCATTCAAATTAATACCATTAATGCACAATTAAATAACCAAGAATTATCTGACCTGATAACGCATTATGATCTGGTTTTAGACTGCACAGATAATGTTGAAACCAGAAATCAACTGGATCTCCTCTGTGAACAGCAGAAAAAACCGCTGATATCTGGTGCTGCAATTCGTATGGAAGGACAAGTCAGTGTCTTCACTTATCAACCAAATACACCAACTTATCGTGATTTAAGCCAATTATTTGGTGAAAATGTTTTAAGTTGCGTGGAAGCAGGTGTACTTTCCCCTATTGTAGGTGTTGTTGGTTCAATCCAAGCATTAGAAGCAATCAAAGTATTATTAAATATTGGTACATCATTATGTGGCCGTTTATTAATGATTGACGGTTTAAATATGCAAATTCGCACCATTAATTTGCCACATCATTGATAAAAATAATGCCATTTTTCATTGATCTGCTAAAAAAAGTTGGACTACTATTTTAAGGACTGAATTCTGTATCGAACAGAACTCAGTCCATTTAAATTTAATTGTATTCATAACAATAATAATCAATAATTCATTGAATTTATTATAAATTTAAAATCCCCTCACACAAAAATAAATAAATAAAATATTAATTTCATTATAGAGAAATATTTGAACAAATAATCTAAAAAAACAAAAGCAGACTTTACATAAACAGAAAATAAAGAGAAAATCTTCCAAAAGTTATTAGTAATGTTAGTCTGGTGGATTACAAAAGTAATAATTATGTCAAGAAAAATTTCTTATTTTGATACAACAGGAAGTAATAGTACAGGGATTCCATTATGGGATTTGATTACTGGGCATCATACAAAAGCATATTATCGTGATAAGGAGTCAATACGCTTTTTAAGTACTAATAGGGAAAGAAAGGTAGATATTGAAAAAATAAACGAAATTGAGGCATATCAAAAAAGAATATGGGGAAAAATTGGACCTAAAATAGAGAAAATGGAATTTAATAATAAAGTTATCTTAAATAGTAAAGAGGGGAAAGAATAATGAAAAAAATTATATTATTATTTTCCTTATTACTATTATCTGGTTGTTATCTGGCAAATGGTTCTCCATCATCTTTTAAATTCTGGTATGCTCCTGAAAACATAAGTGACGTGAAAAAAGAAAAAATATGGAATGATTGTGACGATATGGCTTATAGCATATTAGATTCAAATCAAAAAAAGATATTTGATAAAGGTAATTCTTCTTGGGAAAAAGTGTATGAAAATAAAGATGAATATAAAATCTTTAAAGAGGCTATAAAATTACATCAAAGATATCTTTTTCAGTGTCTTTATAATTCAGGACTGTATTTTAGACCACCTTTGAAATGGTGCTTAGCCCAAGATGGTGATAATACTAGAATTTGTATGGAAAATATGAAATATCGAAATTGATAGGTAATTTTCTCTATTATGATCGAAAGCCGCCAAGATAGCCAACAGTATGATAGTAAACAATCACAAGGTGGGATAAGTGCTGGCGTATCGGTGATAGGCAGTGGCTCTTATGCGTCTGTCAATGGCAGCCTCAATCAAGGTAAACTCAATTATGCACAAGTTGAAACGCAAAGCGGGTTACACGCAGGTGAAGCAGGGTTAACTGTCAATGTAGCAGGTAATACACACTTAAAAGGAGCTATTGTTGATAGTCAAGCAAGCCAAGAGAAAAACCACTTTACCACAGGCAGCTTAACCTCAGAAAATATTGAGAATCACAGTGAAGCCAAAGTGGAATCTATCGGCGGTGGGCTTTCTACTGACCCAACGCAAAATATTGTTAATGGCTTAGCAACAGGCTTAAGTGCCTTAGGAAATATCAATAAACAAGACAGCAGCACTACACACAGTGCGGTAGGTAGCAATATTCAGCTTACCACGCAACAAGGCGATATTCCGACTACCCTTTCTCGCGATACCACAACAGCAAACGAACAAGTTGATAAAACCGAGATTGCTGACCTGAAAACGCGTCA